>NZ_JBVJGZ010000030.1:0-97940 GCF_055587025.1 Streptomyces sp. NPDC048600
CCCCCCCCCCCCCCCCCCCCCCCCCCCCCCCCCCCCCCCCCCCCCCCCCCCCCCCCCCCCCCCCCCCGCACCACAACCCCACCGCAGGCGTCACCCCCGGCAGACAGCCGAAGACACGGCGCAACCACCCGCCCAGCCGAACCCGAAGGCAAAAAATGGCCCCGTCCACAAGACGGGGCCATTCGGCTGAACAACGTGTCAGCGCAACGTCAGTGACGTCAGTCAGCGACGCGCCACACCCTCCGCCCGAGCCGCAGCCGCAACCGCGGCCGTGACCGCCGGAGCAACCCGCTCGTCGAAGGGCGACGGGATCACATAGTCCGCGGACAGATCGTCCCCGACCACCGACGCCAACGCCTCGGCCGCCGCCAGCTTCATGCCCTCGGTGATCCGGGTCGCCCGCACCTGAAGCGCACCCGCGAAGATCCCCGGGAAGGCCAGCACGTTGTTGATCTGGTTCGGGAAGTCCGACCGCCCCGTGGCGACGACCGCCGCGTACTTGTGGGCGACATCGGGATGCACCTCGGGGTTCGGGTTCGCCATGGCGAAGACGAAGGCCCCGGGCGCCATGGAGGCCACGGCCTCCTCCGGCACCGTACCGCCGGAGACACCGATGAACACGTCCGCGCCCGCGAGCGCGACTTCCAGCGACCCCGACAGCCCGGCCTTGTTCGTGAACCCGGCCAGCTCCTTCTTGACGTCCGTGAGGTCCGCCCGGTCCGCCGACACGACACCCTTGCGGTCGGCGACCGCAACGTCCCCGATGCCCGCTTCGATGAGCATCTTGGCGATGGCGACACCGGCTGCACCGGCCCCGGAGATGACGGCGCGCAGCTCACCCAGCGCCCGCCCGCTCAGCCGCGCGGCGTTCCGCAGCGCGGCCAGCGTGACGACGGCCGTGCCGTGCTGGTCGTCGTGGAAGATCGGGATGTCCAGCGCCTCCTGGAGCCGCCGCTCGATCTCGAAGCACCGCGGCGCCGAGATGTCCTCGAGGTTGACACCGCCGAACGAGGGAGCCAGCCGCACCACGGTCTCGACGATCTCGTCGACGTCGGTGCAGGCCAGGGCGATGGGAACCGCGTCCACACCACCGAACTGCTTGAAGAGGATGGCCTTGCCCTCCATGACCGGGAGGGAGGCCTCGGGCCCGATGTCACCGAGTCCGAGGACGGCCGTGCCGTCGGTCACGACGGCGACGACGGACGACTTCCACGTGTAGTCGTTGACGAGTTCCGGCTGCTCGGCGATCGCGGTGCACACCTTCGCGACGCCGGGCGTGTAAGCCAGGGACAGGTCGTCCTTGTTACGGACCGGCACGGTGGCTTGCACTGCCATCTTGCCGCCGCGGTGCAGCGCGAACGCCGGATCGAGATCGAAGGCTTCGAGGGACTCGCCCTCGCCCTCCAGACCCGTTGTGGCGTCACTGTCGCTGCGAGGATTGACGATCTCCGCTGCCACTTCTCTTTACCCCTTAAGTATTCAAGGTTGAGGGTTTAACCACTCCCGGTGAGGGGTGGGCGGGCACCGCGTACGCCGCTTGCTTGAGTGATGCATCGGGCATGTACGCGACGGGCGCGCCGCACACGCGCCCTGGGCCCCGGATGAGGGGTGTAAAGAACCTTCTTACCGGACGGACGGCATCGAGGACGAGTCCATAACGCGAAGGTCACATGCCGGTGCCGTGACTCATGCGCGAATATCGGTACAAGCCCTGGACAAACCCTGGACAACCGCTCAACCCGCACAGGCCCGGGATCCACACATCCGGGCCCGGGGACGAACCGAAGATCTTCCGGCCGGAACGGAGCATTCCCGTAGAAGATCCGGCCGTGATGTACCGGACTGGGCCGGTTCGAGGTTCCCCCGTTATCCGATTTTGACATTGCCGTCCCCCTGAATGGCTCAGTCCGAATGGCAAGATGCGGTAATCACACGAGGTCGCGACACCCGAAGGTGTGTGTTCTCGTCGACCCATCGGCAACTCCACCCATCCGCCGGAGGAACCCACCATGACCGCAAGCACCACCCGTCGTACGACCGCCACGCGCTCCCGGCTGGCAGCGGTCGGCTCGATCGCGGTCGCAGGCGCTCTGCTTCTCACCGGCTGCGGTGACCAGACCAAGAACAACGACTCCGACTCCACCGACAACGGCACCGCCAGCGCGGCCCCGCTGGCGGACAAGCTGCCCCAGGCGATCCGCGACAAGGGCGTCGTCAAGGTCGGCTCGGACATCGCCTACGCCCCCGTCGAGTTCAAGGACGACTCCGGCAAGGTCGTCGGCATCGACCCGGACATCGCCGCCGCCATGGGCAAGCAGCTCGGCGTGGACTTCCAGTTCGAGAACGCCACGTTCGACACGCTCATCGGTGGTCTGGCGTCCAAGCGCTACGACATCGCGATGTCGGCCATGACCGACACCAAGGACCGCCAGGAAGGCATCGACGGCGACACCGGCAAGAAGGTCGGCGCCGGTGTCGACTTCGTCGACTACTTCACGGCGGGCGTCTCCCTGTACACCAACAAGGGCGCCACCCAGGGCATCAAGACCTGGGACGACCTGTGCGGCAAGACCATGGCCGTGCAGCGCAACACCTTCTCGCACGACCTCGCCAAGGAGCAGGCGGAGAAGTGCAAGAAGGACGGCAAGGCCGCCCTCAAGATCGAGGACTTCGCCACCAACCCCGAGGCGGAGACCCGTATGCGCTCCAAGGGTGCGGACGTCGTCTCGGCCGACTTCCCGATCGCCGCGTACTCCGTGAAGAACGCCGGCGGCGGCAAGTACTTCGAGATCGTCGGCGACCAGGTCGAGGCCGGCCCGTACGGCATCGCCGTCGCCAAGGACAACACCGAGCTGCGTGACGCGCTGCAGGCCGCGGTCCAGGCGATCATCGACAACGGCGAGTACAAGGCGATCGTCGAGAAGTGGGGCGTCGCCGACGGCGCCGTCACCGAGTCCAAGATCAACGGCGGTTCGTGAGCCGGTACCGTTCGACTCGGCTCTGAAAGGCACCACCCGTGACTGTTGACGTCAACAAGACGGACGGTCCCGACGCGACGCCCCCCGCCGGGCCGGAGGCCATCAAGGCCATCCCGGTCCGGCACCCGGGGCGGTACGTCTCGGCGATCGTCGCGCTGGCACTGCTCGGCTCCGTCATCTACGCCTTCGCGCAAGGCAACATCAACTGGGGCGCGATCCCCGAGTACTTCTTCGACGACCGCATCATGCACGGCGTCTGGAACACCCTGCTGCTCACCGTGCTCTCCATGGTGATCGGTATCGCAGGCGGCATCCTGCTCGCGGTGATGCGCCTGTCGAAGAACCCCGTGACCTCGTCGATCGCGTGGTTCTACATCTGGTTCTTCCGCGGCACCCCGGTCCTGGTCCAGCTCTTCGTCTGGTTCAACCTGGGCCTGGTCTTCGAGTACATCAACCTGGGCCCGATCTACAAGGACTACTGGTCCTCCTTCATGACGCCGCTGCTGACGGCGTTGCTGGGCCTGGGCCTGAACGAGGCCGCGTACATGGCGGAGATCTGCCGTGCCGGTCTGCTCTCGGTCGACGAGGGGCAGACCGAGGCCTCGCACGCCCTCGGCATGAGCCACACCAAGACGCTCCGCAGGATCGTCATCCCGCAGGCGATGCGTGTGATCGTGCCGCCGACGGGCAACGAGGTCATCAACATGCTGAAGACGACCTCGCTCGTCTCGGCGGTGCAGTTCGCCGACCTCTTCAAGGAGGCGCAGGACATCGGTCAGAACGCGGGCTCCACGGTGGAGATGTACTTCCTCGCCGCGGCCTGGTACCTGATCATGACCTCGATCCTGAGCGTCGGCCAGTACTACGTCGAGCGGCACTACGCACGCGGGTCGAGCCGCCAGCTGCCGCCCACCCCGTGGCAGAAGGTCCGTGCGCATCTGACGTCCTTCTCCAGCCGAAAGGGGGTCACGGCATGACCGACAAGCTGAGCGTGACGGACGCAGTCGTGCGGGACTCCACCGTGCCCATGGTCAAGGCCGAGGGGGTCCACAAGTCCTTCGGTCCGATCGAGGTCCTCAAGGGCATCGACCTGGAGGTCAGGCAGGGTGAGGTCTTCTGCCTCATCGGCCCCTCCGGCTCCGGCAAGTCCACTTTCCTGCGGTGCATCAACCACTTGGAGCAGATCAACGCCGGCCGGCTCTACGTCGACGGCGACCTGGTCGGGTACCGCCAGAAGGGCGACAAGCTCTACGAGCTGAAGGACAGCGAGGTCGCGCTGAAGCGCCGGGACATCGGCATGGTGTTCCAGCGGTTCAACCTGTTCCCGCACATGACGGCGCTGGAGAACGTCATGGAGGCTCCGGTCCAGGTCAAGCGCAAGAGCAAGGCCGAGTCCAGGGAGCACGCCCGGCAGCTGCTGGAGCGCGTCGGGCTGGCCGACAAGGCAGGGAACTACCCCTCGCAGCTCTCCGGCGGCCAGCAGCAGCGCGTGGCGATCGCCCGCGCGCTCGCCATGGAGCCGAAGCTGATGCTGTTCGACGAGCCGACCTCGGCCCTGGACCCGGAGCTGGTCGGTGACGTCCTCGACGTCATGCGCGACCTGGCCGAGTCCGGCATGACGATGGTCGTCGTCACCCACGAGATGGGCTTCGCCCGCGAGGTGGGCGACAGCCTGGTCTTCATGGACGGCGGCGTGGTCGTCGAGTCGGGCGACCCCCGCGAGGTTCTGACGAACCCCCAGCACGAACGCACCCAGGCGTTCCTGTCCAAGGTTCTCTGACCCCGACAAGCACGAGGGGCGGCACGGGATTCCGTGCCGCCCCTCGTGCTGTCCGGACGAGTTCAGTGACGTGGTGGCCTGGCCGGCGTCCTACTTCAGCGCGAGCAGCAGCATGTCCGAAGGTGAGCACCACACCGGGCGGACCTCTGCGAAGCCCTTCTCGCGCAGCACGCTGGCGTGCCACGCGGCCGGCGGGGTGTCGCCGTCTGCGTGGTCGCCGTAGATCTCGAAGCGGCGGGCGGTGGGGCCGGCGAGGGACGGGTCGTTCGCGGCGAGCTGCCACCACTCGGCCCAGTCGAGGGCGCCGCCGGTCCTGGCCTGATCCATGCGGCCGTGGCGCAGGACGCGCTCGGCCGCGTTGATCCGGGGGGTCGTGTCGTCGATCATGTGGTCCGCGTTCATGAGGACACCGCCGTCGCGGACGAGGTCCGCGAGCCGGCCGTAGAGGGCCGCCAGGGGCTCGCGGTGCAGCCAGTGCAGGGCGGTGGCCGTCAGGATCGCGTCGTAGGAGTCGTGGGGCAGTGCCGACATCCAGTCGGAGTCCTTGAGGTCGGCGGTGACGAAGGTGACCCGGTCGTCACCGGCGAAGGTGCCCTCGGCGATGGCCAGCAGCGCCGGGTCGAGGTCGACGCCGGTACTGGTGGCGCCGGGGAAGCGGGCGAGGAGGCGGGCGGTGATGCTGCCGGTGCCGCAGGCGAGGTCGAGGACGCGCGGGGTGGAACCGACGAGCGCCTCGACCATGTCGAGCATGATGCGGAAGCGCTCCTCGCGGTCGGGCATGTACCACTCCTGCTGCCGGTCCCAGCTCTGCTGCCAGGCCTGCCAGTCGGTGCCCGCCCCGGTGGTGCCCGTGTCCGTCATGGGTGCCCTCCGTCCACTCCTACACGTAATACCCTGGAAGCACGATCAGCTGTTACCAGACCGCACGCCACGACGATAGAACGCCCTCGTAAGGACTACAAGTGGAACTGGCCTATTACTCGGACTACGCCGTACGCCTCGTCAACAGCGAGGAGCCGGCCCGGGGCACGGACACGCTGACCTCGGTCGAGGCCGTCCGTGAGCTGTTCGGCGGCAACCAGACCGCGGCCCGGCGCGCCACCGAGGCGGACGTGACCCGGTTCCGTTCGGTCCGGGCCCGGCTGCGCGCGGTGTTCGAGGCCGCCGACCAGGGCGACGAGACCCTCGCGGTGGACCTGCTGAACTCGCTGCTGCTGGAGTTCCCGGTCAGCCCCCAGATCTCCGGCCACGACCTGCGTGACGACGACGGCCGCCCGCAGTGGCATCTGCATCTGGCCGATCACCCCTCGAACGCGACCGCGGGCTACGCCGCCATCGCCGCGATGGGACTGGCCTTCCATCTCACCGAGTACGGCGTCGACCGGCTGGGCCTGTGCGAGGCGGCCCCGTGCCGCAACGCCTACCTGGACACCTCCACCAACCGCTCCCGGCGCTATTGCTCCGACCGCTGCGCCACCCGTGCCAACGTGGCCGCCTACCGCGCCCGCAAGCGCCAGGAGGCCGGCCGCACCGACAGTACGGGCCGCGCCGCGGACAGCGCCCAGCCCAGCACGGGCAGCACCCCGCGCTGAGCGGGGTCGCGCGGCCGGTACCGGAAGCGGACCCGGCCGAGCACCAGGTCCTCGGGGACGACGCCGTAGTCGGTGCTGTCCCCGCCCGCGCGGGCGTTGTCGCCGCGCACCCACCAGCCGCCCTCGCGGCGCTGGACGGCCCGCTTGACCACCAGCAGGTCCTGCTGGAACGGATGGCGCAGGACGATCACATGGCCGGGCCTGATCCGGGCGCCGTAGTGCACCACGAGCCGGTCGCCGTGGTACAGCGTGGGCACCATCGACGGCCCGGTCACCTCGGCAAGCCCCAGGGGCAGCGCTCCCCTGGGCTCGGTCTCGTGCGACAGCTCCGGCATCACCCGGCACCTCCCCGGTTTCTTCCTCCACCAGTCTCGGTCCGACCCCGGACTTTTGTCCTAAGCCCTAGGGGGCACTCGAGAAAACCGGTCTCCCAGGGAGTAATGTCCCACCTGAGAAGACGATCACGAGGAAGGATTGCTCCATGCTTTCCCGCCTGTTTGCCCCCACGGTCAAGGTCAGCGCGCACTGCGACCTGCCCTGCGGTGTGTACGACCCGGCCCAGGCCCGCATCGAGGCGGAGTCGGTCAAGGCCGTGCAGGACAAGATGGCCGCCAACGACGACCCTCACTTCCAGGCGCGTGCCACGGTCATCAAGGAGCAGCGCGCCGAGCTCGCCAAGCACCATGTCTCGGTGCTCTGGAGCGACTACTTCAAGCCTCCGCACTTCGAGAAGTACCCGGAGCTGCACCAGCTGGTCAACGACGCCCTGAAGGCCCTCTCGGCCGCCAAGGCGTCCACCGACCCGGCCACGGGTCAGAAGGCTCTGGACCTGATCGCCCAGATCTCGGACATCTTCTGGGAGACCAAGAAGGCCTGACGAGGGTCACCCCCTCCTCGACCGGCGGTCGGTGCGTCACCGCGGGTCGTCAGCAGTGTGGGAAGGGCCCGGCCGGCACAACCGGCCGGGCCCTTTCGCGTACGTTCCCGGGGCCCGCCGGGTCCGTGCCATCCTGAAGGCGTGAACAGGGACGACCTGGTCCGGCTGCGCAAGGCGCGGGACCGCATGGACCGCGAGTACGCCGAGCCGCTGGACATCACGGCGCTCGCGACGACCGCGCTGATGTCGCCCGGTCACTTCCAGCGCAGCTTCCGCGAGGCGTACGGCGAGACGCCCTACGGCTATCTGATGACCCGGCGCGTGGAGCGGGCCAAGGCGCTGCTGCGGCGCGGCGATCTGACCGTGACCGAGGTGTGCATGGCGGTGGGCTGCACCTCGCTGGGCTCGTTCAGCGCCCGCTTCACCCAGCTCGTGGGCGAGACGCCGAGCGCCTACCGGGCGCGTTCGCACGAGGACAGCGCGGTGATCGCGCCCTGTTTCGCACGCAAGTACGCCCGCCCGCGCCGTGCGTGAGCGCGGCACCCGGCCTAGTTTGAGGGCATGGACCTCAGAATCAGGCAGTGTTTCATCGCCGTCGACGACCACGACAAGGCGCTGATCTTCTACCGGGACGTCCTCGGTCTGGAGGTCAGGAACGACGTCGAGTACGAGGGCATGCGCTGGCTGACGATGAGCTCGCCGGCCCAGCCGGACGTGGAGATCGTGCTGGAGCCGCCCGCGGCGGACCCGGACGCCTCCGCCGCCGACAAGGAGGCGATGGCCATCCTGCTGGCCAAGGGCCTGCTGCGGGGCGTCAATTTCACCACCACCGAATGCGACGCCCTGTTCGAGCGGGTGCGCGAGGCGGGCGCGGACGTGATCCAGGAGCCCATGGACATGCCGTACGGCGTCCGGGACTGCGCCTTCCGCGACCCGGCCGGGAACATGCTGCGGTTCATGCAGCGGCCCGCCGGGTGAAACTCCGCCGCGGCCGGGCGAGTTCGCGCCTACGATCGCGCGCATGAGCATCCGCTGGACCTACGCCTTCGCCGACCGGCCCGCCGACCGCTTCGAGCGGGCGTGTGACTTCTGGACGGCCGTGACGGACACGCGGCTGTCCGAATTCCGTGGTGAGTCGAAGGAGTTCACGACGCTGCTGCCCGACGGCGCGGACCCCTGCGCGAAGGTGCAGGGGGTCGCCTCCGAGGAGGCCGGCGCGCACCCGGACCTCGCCGTGACGGATGTCGAGGACTTCGTCGCGCGGGCCGTACGGCTCGGCGCCGCGGTGGCCGCCGGGCACGAGGGCTGGGCCGTACTGCGCTCCCCCGCCGGGCACTTGTTCTGCGCGGTGCCCTGGACCGGGGAGTCGGTCCGGCCGCCCGTGGTGGACGGCAGCCGCCTGGACCAGCTCTGCCTGGACGTGCCGCCCTCGGCCTTCGACACCGAAGTCGCCTTCTGGACCTCGCTGTTGGACGACTGGGAGTCCGCGCCGGGATCGCTTCCCGAGTTCCATGTGCTGAGGCCGCCGTACGGACTGCCGCTGCGGCTGCTGCTGCAGCGTCTGGACGCCGAGCGGCCCGCCTCCGCGCATCTCGACCTCGCCTGCGCGGACATCGGGGCGACCCGGGCCCGGCACGAGCGGCTGGGCGCCGTGTTCGTGGCCGAGGGCCGCCACTGGACGGTGATGCGCGACCCGGCCGGCGGCCTGTACTGCCTGACCGGCCGGGACCCGGAGACCGGCGGCCTGCCGCGAACCTAGGGTCCGCCGATGTAGGCGCATGCGCCGTCCGTCGGGCAGTCGGGGTACTCACGTTGTTCCAGTCGCAGGAGCGGGGCCGGCTCGTCGCTCTCCTCCCAGCGGGTGTCCGGGGGCTGCGCCGAGTCCTGGAGCGCCAGGGTGAGCCCTCCGCCGGCCACCACGGCGACCGCCCAGGCGATCACGGTCCAGCGCCATAACCGGCGGCGGTTCACGACCACGGCTCCACCGCCACCACGGCGGCCACCGGGACCGGCCCGTACACGTGCGGGAACTCCTCGCCGCCGGGCTCCGGTGCCTCGTACTTCAGCGGCACCCCGAGCCGGGCCGGGTCGATCACCAGCACGACCAGCTCGTCGGGGCCGTCGTAGGAGCCGTAGAGGAAGGCGCCGACCTTCGGGAGCTGCTCGCGGCTGGAGCAGTGCACGAAGCCCTCCTCCTGGAGGGTGCGGCCGCGGGTGGACATCTCGTAGGCGCCGCGCTCGCGGGCCGCGTCCCACAGGGAACGCTCGGTGAGGTGCAGGATGAACGGCTGTTCGGACATGGCCCCAAGCTACTCGCTCAGCCTCGCTGCCCGCTGCCGCAGATAGCGCTGTTCGGGCAGGCTCAGGGTCTTCCCGGCCGCGCTGGTGTAGGCGTCCCGGGCGGCGGCGCGCTCGCCCGCGCGTTCCAGGAGGTGCGCGCGCACGGCGTCCGGGCGGTGTCCCAACTCGCCTTCCAGGGCGTCCAGTTCGGTGAGGCCCGCGCGCGGTCCGTGGACCATGGCGACGGCCACCGCCCGGTTGAGGCGTTCGACGGGGCCGGGGACGAGGCCGACCAGGACGTCGTAGAGGCCGAGGATCTCGCGCCAGTCGGTGGCCTCGGCACCCGGGGCCTCGTCGTGCACGGCCGCGATGGCCGCGCGCAGCGCGTAGGGACCGGCGGGGCCGCTGGTGAGGGCGCGGGTGACCAGGGCGACACCCTCCTCGATCGCGGCCCGGTCCCAGCGGTCGCGGTCCTGCTCGTCGAGCGGGATCAGCTCTCCGTAGGGCCCACTGCGGGCCTCCCGGCGGGCGTCGGTGAGCAGCATCAGCGCCAGCAGCCCGGCCGCCTCGCCGTCCTCGGGCAGCAGCCGGTGCAGGGCGCGGGCCAGCCGGATCGCCTCGCCGGCGAGGTCGCGGCGCTGGAGGCTGCTGCCGGAGGTGGCGGTGTAGCCCTCGTTGAAGATCAGGTAGAGGGTGTGCAGAACGGCCGGAAGCCTGCCCTCCCAGTGGTCGGGGCGGCCGAAGCGCACCCCGTGCACCTTCTTCTTGGCCCGGCTGACCCTCTGTGCCATGGTCGCCTCGGGGACGAGGTAGGCGCGGGCGATCTCGGCCGTGGTCAGGCCGCCGACCGCGCGCAGGGTGAGCGCGATCCGGGCCGGGGACGGCAGATCGGGGTGGCAGCACAGGAAGAGCAGGCTGAGGGTGTCGTCCTCCCTCGGCGCACGGTCCTCCGGGCCGACGGCGTCCTCGGCGGGCAGTTCGTCGCGCGGAGTGAGCTCGGCGACCCGCCGCTCCCGTTCCCGCCGGGCCTCCTCGCTGCGCAGGGTGTCGGTGAGCCGCCGGGAGGCGACCCTGATCAGCCAGCCGCGCGGGTTGTCGGGCACGCCGTGCTCCGGCCACTGCCGGGCCGCCGCGAGCAGCGCCTCCTGGACGGCGTCCTCGGCGGCGTCGAAGTGGCCGTAGCGGCGGACCAGCGCGCCGAGGACCTGCGGCGCGTCGGCGCGCAGCAGGTCCTCGATGTCGTACGGAAGGCGCATGGGCGGGTCAGCAGAGGTCTCCGGCGCCGTCCTGGATGGGCCGGATCACCACCGGGTACACGGGGGCGCCGACGGGCTGGGGGCAGCGTGTGACGCGGTCGGCGATCTCGGTGACCCGCTCCAGGCTCTCGCAGTCCAGCACCCAGTAGCCGGCCAGCAGTTCCTTGGTCTCGCCGTACGGCCCGTCGGTGATGACCGCCTTGCCGTCCTCGCCCGGCGTGACGTGCCGGGCGCGGGCGGGTTCGGTGAGGCCCTGCGCGTCGACCAGTTCACCGGACTCGGCGAGGTCGTCGTTGATCGCTCCCATGTACTCGACCATGGCCTTGATGTCGGCCTCGGTCCAGGCCGGCGAGTGCTCGTTCCCGTCGCCCGTCATCGCCTGGTAGTCCGCCTGCGTGCCGAGCACCATCACCAGGTACTTCATCGTCCGCTCCTTCGGCCGGGCCGCCCTGGGCGGGCGGCTTTCACGGGTACGTCGGAGCCGGACCGGGATTCTCGACAGAGCGGTCCGGAGTTCTTCCCGGACTCACGCCTGCTCCGCGGCGGCGTCCGGCGGCTCGGGCTGCGCCTGCCGCTCGTGCGGACGGATCCGGTCGGCGTCCTCGGCGGGGAAGGACGGGCACTCCGGGTTCCGGCACGGGCCGGCCTCCCACCTCGGCACCCAGGCGCCCAGCGTCTTGTACCGCCGGACGACCGTTTCGACGGGCTGTCCACAGTCGGGACAGACGTGCTCTGCGCTGTCCATGCCTTCAGGGTAGGCCGGGCGGGGCGTCAGCGCTTCCTGCTGTACGTCCGCACCAGGATGCCGTTGCCGAAGGTGCGCACCGAGTCGAGGGTGAACTGCGCGAGGGAGACCCCCGTGGCGAACATCGGCATGCCGGTGCCGTAGGTCATCGGGTACGTCTTGACGATCAGTTCGTCGATCTCGTCGAACAGTTCACCGGCGACCGTTGCTCCACCGCACAGGTAGATGTCGAACCGGCCGTCCTCGGCCTTCAGTTCACGCACCTTGGCGACGAGGTCTCCTGAGATGATCTCGACATGGGGGTCGGGCGACTCCGTCAGGCTGTGCGAGGCGACGTACTCGCGCAGATGGGCGTAGGGGCTGGTGACGCCTTCCTTCAGACCCTCCTCGTAGCTGCCGCGGCCCTGGATGACCGTGTCGAACCGCTCCAGCGGCCGGTCCTCGATGCCGAAGGCCTTGCGGGCGGGGGCGGGCAGGGTGTCGGGGCGCTCTGCCGCGAGGTAGCCGAGGAACTCCTCGTCGAGGTAGGTGAACATCGCCGTCGCGTCCCCGGACGGGTCCCCGATGAACCCGTCGATGGAGCAGGCGACGAGGTACGTGAGCTTGCGCAAACCGGTCTCTTTCCGTCGTCCGTCGTGCTGACTCCTGCAGTTGTAGTACTTCACTTGAAGTGGTTCAAGGGGTTTAGCGATCCCAGGGGAAGTGGGTGAGGTGATTCCGGTTGGAGGTGCCGGGCCCGGCACGCGGTCGGACCCGGTGGGCCGGGGGCGGGGGCCTCGGGTCAGACCTTGGGCTCGCGCCACATCGGCCACATCAGCGGCCCGTCCGGCAGCCGCAGCGGGCTGCCCGCGCCCTCGAAGCCGAGCCGCTCGTACAGGGCGCGGCTACGGGCGCTGCTGGCCTCCAGATACGCGTGCCGCCCCTCGCTGTCGCAGCGGTCCAGGACGTGCCCGATGAGCGCGCCGCCGAGGCCCCGGCCCTGGTGGGCGGGGTCGACGCCGATCATCCAGAGGTATTCGTGGGGGCGGTCGGAGGGGTGGATGCCGGCGGTGAGCCGCCCGATGAGCTCGACCCGCTCGTTGGCCGGGTCGACGTCCTGCCGCAGCCGCGCGAAGCCGCCCTCGCCGTCCTCCTCCTCGTCGTGGGCCCCGGCGGGCACGGACAGCCACAGCGCGCAGGCCGAGCCGTCCTCCGTGACGTCGATGCGCCCGTCGGCCAGCACGAGGTCGGTGAAGGCGGCCATCAGCCGGTGGTGCGTCTCGCGGCGGTACTCCTCGCCCGGGAACACCCAGCCGCTGACCGGGTCGTCCTGGAACGCCGCGTCCAGCAGCCGCACCACCGCGTCCCGGTCGTTCCCCGTCGCCGTCCGTATCGCCACGCCCATGACCCGCACCTCTCAACCGAGCTTGATCGTAAGGAGGTTGAGCCTATCGGGGTGATCAGGCGGTGACCGGCGGGACCGGACCGGCTCGGCCGGGCAGGACACCGCCGGTCGGCGGACGCGACGAACTGCGGAAACGCCGGCGGGCGCCCGGGTCGCGTCCGCCGACGGACGTCCGGAACATGGCCGGTTGAAGCCCCGGCTCGGTGCGGGCCCAGCACTGGGGCCCGGCTGCTCGCTCGTGCGGGCGTACGAGACGCCCCCGGGCCTCACTCGGCCCATCCGGGTGTACGAGGCGCTCCCCGGGCCTCACTCGGCTCGTACGGGCGTACGAGACGCGCCCGGCGGCCGCCCTCAGCTCGTGCGGCGGGTGACGAACTCGGCCAGGGCGAGCAGCCCTTCGGCCGCCTCCGGGTCGGGAATCGCGCGGGCCAGTTCGGACAGCGCCAGGGACATCCGGTCGGCGGCCTGCGCCTGGGCCCAGTCGCGGCCCCCCGCCCGCTCCACGGCGAGGGCCGTGCGCTCCAGGTCCCCCTGGTCGTAGGGGACTTCGTACAGCGCGGCCAGTTCCGCCGCGGCGGCCGTGCCGGAGGTCAGCGCGGCGACGACGGGCAGCGACTTCTTGCGCGCGGCGAGATCCGCCCCGGCCGGCTTGCCGGTGTGCCCGGGATCGCCCCAGATGCCGATCACGTCGTCGATGAGCTGGAAGGCGAGCCCGGCCTGACGGCCGAACGCGTCGAGCGCCTCGACCTCCTCCCGCGCGGCGCCCGCGTACAGCGCGCCGACCGCGCACGCGCAGCCCAGCAGGGCTCCCGTCTTGGCCTCGGCCATGGCGAGCACCTCGGCCAGGCCGACGTCGGCGGGCGCGCACCGCTCCATGGCGGTGTCGACCTGCTGGCCCTCGCACAGTTCGACGACACAGGCCGCGAGCCGGGCCGTGGCGGGCCCGGACGCCGGGTGCGGGTCCTCCGCGAGCAGCCGCAGGGCGAGGGCCTGCATGGCGTCACCGGCGAGGATCGCGTCGGCGTCGCCGAACACGGTCCACGCGGTGGGCCGGTGCCGACGCGTGGTGTCGCGGTCCATCACGTCGTCGTGCAGGAGCGTGAAGTTGTGGACCAGTTCCACGGCCGCCGCCGCCCGCACGGCGGCCGCCCGTGCCGCGGGCCCGCCGAGCGCGGTGGCCGCGGTGAGGACCAGCGCGGGGCGGATCGCCTTGCCGGAGTTCCCGGCGGCCGGGCTGCCGTCGGCGCGCTCCCAGCCGAAGTGGTGGAGCGCGACCCGGCGCATGCCCCTGGGCAGCGAGTCCAGCGCGGCCCGCAGGGCCGGGTCGACGGCCTCCCGCGCGCGCTCCAGGATCGCCACGGCCTCCTGGGTGTCGGGCGCGGGCGCCGGGGGGCCGGGCGCGTACAGCGGAACGCCCGCGTGGCCCTGCGTCAGGCTCGTGGCAGGGCCTCGCTGCTCCCCGCCGCGCCGTGGTCCGCCGAGCCGCTGCCTCGGCTCCGTCATGAACTCGGCCACGCGCGCCCCCTGCCGGGCCCGGGGTGGGCCCGCCCCGAGGGGCGGGCGCACGGCACGGGTGGGGTCACCGCCAGCGGCCGATCTCGACGTTCTCCAGCACGCCGAGGGCGTCCGGGACGAGCACGGCGGCCGAGTAGTAGGCCGTCACGAGGTACTTGATGATCGCCTGTTCGTTGATGCCCATGAACCGCACGGACAGGCTCGGCTCGATCTCGTCCGGGATGCCGGCCTGGCGCAGTCCGATCACGCCCTGGTCCTGCTCGCCGGTACGCATGGCGATGATCGAGGTGGTGCGGGCCTCGGTGACCGGGATCTTGTTGCACGGGTAGATCGGCACACCGCGCCAGGTCGGGATGCGGTTGCCGCCCATGTCGACGGTCTCCGGGACCAGACCGCGCTTGTTGAGCTCACGGCCGAACGCGGCGATCGCGCGCGGGTGGGCGAGGAACAGCTTGGTCCCGCGCCGCCTGCTGAGCAGCTCGTCCATGTCGTCCGGGCCGGGCACGCCGTCGTGCGGCTGGATCCGCTGGTCGTACTCGCAGTTGGTCAGCAGACCGAACTGGGGGTTGTTGACCAGCTCGTGCTCCTGGCGCTCCTTGAGCGCCTCGACCGTGAGCCGCAGCTGCTGCTCGGTCTGGTTCATCGGCTGGTTGTACAGGTCGGCCACGCGCGAGTGGATGCGCAGCACGGTCTGGGCGATGCTCAGCTCGTACTCGCGCGGCCGGGCCTCGTAGTCGACGAAGGTATGCGGGATGTCCGGCTCGCCGGAGTGTCCTGCGGCGAGGTCGACCGCCTTCTCGCCGTACTTGTTGGTCGACTGCTCCGGGATCGCCTGCTGCTCCTGGAGGTGCTCACGCAGGGTCTCGGCGCGCTCGGCGACCTGCTCGACGTCCTGGCGGGCCAGGATCAGCACGGTGCACGAAGTGACCGCGCGGACGGTGTGCTCCCAGATGGCGTCGCCGTGCAGCACGGCGGCCTCGCCGAAGTAGGAGCCGTCGGCGAGGACACCGAGCACCGCGTCGTCGCCGTAGGGGCCCTCGCCGATCTTCTCGGCGCGGCCGTGCGCGAGCAGGTAGACCTCGTCCGTGGGGCTGCCGAAGGAGGCGATCACCTCACCGGCCGCGAACTCCCGCTGACGGCACCGCGAGGCCAGCTCCCCGAGCACCTCCAGGTCCTCGTAGGTGCGCAGGGCCGGCAGCTCGCCCAGCTCGGCGGGGATGACCTCGACCCGGTCGCCGGTCTTCACAAAGGTGACCCGTCCGTCCCCGACGGCGTAGGTGAGCCGCCGGTTGACCCGGTACGTGCCGCCCTGGACGTCCACCCACGGCAGGCTGCGCAGCAGCCAGCGGGAGCTGATCTCCTGCATCTGCGGGACGGACTTGGTGGTGGTGGCCAGGTTCCGCGCGGCCGCGGTGCCGAGACTCTGCTGCGGCTTGTCCTGCTCCGTGCGGACCTCTTCGCCTACCGACATAAAGAACTGCCCTTCAGGTAATACCCCGGCGGCGTTGCGCGCGGGGCACCGATCTCCGCGAGAAGCCTTCCATCACTCAGTGTGTCCGTGCTATTACACGAAAGGGGGGGAATCAACCGCCCCGCTTCTGGGCAGACTTGGCGGTCGCCCGCGCCCCCCGGTGCCCGCGCGCGCCCCGCTCAAGCGGAGCCCAACTGTCCGAATCCTTGCGCTCGCCGGACCGTCCCCCGGTTCGGGCGCCGCGTGGACGGCAATACGCCGGAGTGGACGGCGGCCGCGCACGGCCGCATCACGGCAACGGCGTGAAAGGAGCGGCCATGGCCCCACCCATGTCCGCGGACAGACTGCTGGACGCGCTGCGCGACGAAGGGCTCCGGGTCGTCGAGGTCGGCGACTGGAGGCACCACAACCGCAACCACAAGGGCCCCTGGGGGCCGGTCCACGGCGTGATGATCCACCACACGGTGACCCGCGGCGCCGAACAGACCGTCGAACTGTGCCGGGACGGCTACCCGGGCCTGCCCGGCCCGCTGTGCCACGGCGTCATCACCAAGGACGGCCGGATTCACCTGGTCGGGTACGGCCGCGCCAACCACGCCGGAGCCGGGGACGACGACGTCCTGCGCGCGGTGATCGCCGAGCGGGCGCTGCCACCCGACAACGAGGCCAACACGGACGGCAACCGGCACTTCTACGGCTTCGAGTGCGAGAACCTCGGCGACGGCGAGGACCCCTGGCCCGAGGCCCAGCTGCTGGCGGTGGAGCGGGCCGCCGCCGCGGTCTGCCGGCACCACGGCTGGACCGAGCGGTCGGTGATCGGGCATCTGGAGTGGCAGCCCGGCAAGATCGACCCCCGCGGCTTCACAATGGACCGGATGCGGCAGCGCATCCGCGAGCGCCTCGGCTAGGACATGCCGGACGCCGCACATCGGGCGGGAATCCGTCAGCCACGCCCCAGACCTCCACCCCTCCGTCCCTTGTTCGACAATGGGGCGGTGACCAGGTTCGACAACGGGGCGGTGACCGGCTCCGGCGCCTCCGCCGCGCTGCGCCCCCGGCTGCCCTCGCCACTGAGCGAGGTGGCCGACGAGCGCTTCGCGGCGCACGGTGTGCGGCTGCTGCTCAAGCGGGACGACCTGATCCACCCGGAGCTGATCGGCAACAAGTGGCGCAAGCTCGCGCCCAATCTCGACGCGGCGGCGGGCCGCCCGGTGGTCACGTTCGGCGGGGCGTACTCCAACCATCTGCGGGCCACCGCCGCGGCGGGCCGGCTGCTCGGGCTGGACACGGTCGGTGTCGTGCGCGGCGACGAACTGGCCGGCCGTCCGCTGAACCCTTCGCTGGCCCGGTGCGCGGCCGACGGCATGCGGCTGCACTTCGCCGACAGGACGGCCTATCGCCGCAAGGACGAGCCCGCGACACTCGCCGCACTGCTGCGCGCGGCGGGTGCCGAGGAGGCGTACGTGGTGCCGGAGGGCGGCAGCAACGCGGCCGCGGTGCGCGGCTGCACGGCCCTCGGGGAGGAACTGCGCGGCCGAGCCGACGTGGTCGCCGTCGCCTGCGGCACGGGCGGCACCCTGGCGGGCCTGGCCGCGGGACTGGCCCCCGGCCAGCGGGCCCTCGGGGTGCCGGTGCTCAAGGGCGGCTTCCTCGGGGACGCCGTACGCACGCTCCAGGAGCGGGCCTTCGGCGGGCCGCGCGGCGACTGGTCGCTCGCCGACCGGTTCCACTTCGGCGGTTACGCCCGGACGACGCCGGAGCTGGACGCCTTCGCCGAGGACTTCGAGGACCGCCACGGGATGGCCGTGGAACGTCTGTATGTCGCCAAGTTGCTGCACGGGCTGCTGACCCTCGCCGAGGAGGGCGCCTTCCCGCGCGGGACGGCCCTCGCCGCGGTGATCACGGGCCGCCCGTTCGCCTGAGGGCACGGGTTCCACGGAACGCGCGGCCCCGGAAGGCCCGTGGCGCTCAGGTGGTCTCCCGGTACGCCGCCGCCTCCTCCAGGTCCAGACGGCGCAGCAGCGTGCGGAGCATCTCGTCGTCGATGTAGCGCAGGTCGCGCAGTCTGACGAAGACCTCGCGCTCGGCGCCGATCATCTCGCGGGACAGCCGCCGGTAGGTGTCGTCGATGCTCTCGCCGGTGACCGGGTTGGCCTGGCCGAGGCGTTCCCAGACGGAGTTGCGGCGGCGCTCCAGGACCGTGCGCAGCCGTTCGGCCAGCGGACCCGGCAGGGCGTTGCGCTCGTCGGAGAGCAGTTCGTCCAGGCGCTGCTCGGCGGCCCGGGAGGCCTGTGCCTGGGCGTTGGCCTCGGCGAGCGTCTCGGCCTGCCGGTCGCGGCCGGGCAGCTTCAGCAGGCGGATCAGCGGGGGCAGGGTGAGGCCCTGGAGGACGAGGGTGCCGATGACGGTCGTGAAGGTGAGGAAGAGGATCAGGGCACGGCCGGGGAACGGCTCGTCGCTGTCGTGCAGGGTCACCGGGATGGAGAAGGCGATGGCCAGCGACACGACCCCGCGCATGCCGGCCCAGGAGATGACGAACGCGCCCTTCCAGGTGGGGTTGTCCTCCCGTTCCCGGATGCGCGCCGACAGTATCCGCGGCAGGAACGTGGCCGGGTACACCCACACGAACCGGGCCACGACCACGACGAGGAAGACCGCCACCGCGTACCAGGCGGCGTCGATGCCCTCGTACTCGCCGAGCTCGCGCACGACCACCGGCAGCTGGAGTCCGATGAGGGCGAACACCGAGGACTCCAGGACGAAGGCGACCATCTTCCACACGGCCTCCTCCTGGAGGCGGGTGGCGAAGTCGACCTCCCAGGCGCGGTGTCCGAGGTAGAGCGCGACGACCACCACGGCGAGGACTCCGGAGGCCTCGAACTGCTCGGCGACGGCGTAGGCGACGAACGGGATGAGCAGGGACAGGGTGTTCTGGAGCAGCGCCTCGTGCAGATGAGTGCGCAGCCAGTGCAGTGGCGCCATGAGGACGAGACCGATCCCGACGCCGCCGATCGCGGCGACCAGGAACTCCACGATGCCGCCGGCCCAGCTCGCGCCCTCGCCGACGGCGGCGGCGAGGGCCACGCGGTAGGCGGTGATCGCGGTGGCGTCGTTCACCAGGGACTCGCCCTGGAGGATGGTGGTGATCCGCGAGGGCAGTCCGACCCGGCGGGCGACGGCGGTGGCGGCCACGGCGTCCGGCGGCGCGACGACCGCGCCCAGCACCAGGGCCGCGGTCAGCGGCAGACCGGGGATGAGCAGGTACGCCGCCCAGCCGACCACGAAGGTCGCGAAGAGCACGTAGCCCACCGACAGCAGCGCCACGGGCCGTACCTGCGCCCGCAGGTCGAGGTAGGAGCTGTCGACGGCCGCGGTGTAGAGCAGCGGCGGCAGCACCAGCGGCAGGACGATCTCCGGTTCCAGGTGGTAGTCGGGGACGCCGGGCACGTAGGACAGGGCCAGTCCGGCCGCCACCAGCAGCAGCGGCGCGGGCACGGGGCTGCGACGCCCGGCGCCGGCCACCGCCGCGCTCCCCGCCACCAGCAACAGCAGTGGCATCACGTCCATGGTTCCCGCCCTCGTTTTTCCGCGCGGTCGGGCGCGGGCCCGTCGTAACCTGGCAATCATGAAACAGTGCACGCATGCCGACGCGCTGCCGCACCCGGAGCCGGGCCCCGTGACGGACACCTGTCCGGAGTGCCTGGTGGCCGGAACCCACCCGGTGCAGTTGCGGCTGTGTCTCACCTGCGGCCATGTCGGCTGCTGCGACTCGTCCCAGGGCCGGCACGCGTCCGGGCACCACAAGGAGTCCGGGCATCCCGTGATGCGCACGTTCGAGCCGGGCGAGGACTGGCGGTGGTGCTTCGTGGATCACGTACTCGTGTGACCAGGAACGGCTGTTGTGTGACCCTGGACCAGGACGGTTCGACTCTCTGACCGCTGGGTACGTCAACCCGGCGCGCGCTCTTCCCATTTGGGCCCGCAGAACCTCTAGACACGGAGCGTATCCGCAGGTTTACTGTGAGTGACGCCAGGGGGTTGGGGTCCCGGGGACAGCACGGCCGAGAGCGCGATAGCGTCACGGCTGTACCACACTTCGCGTTACCCCGGGGGGCGACCCTCGGCTCCGAACAGCTTGTACCACCTTGGAGGTGAGGGTGTCCCAGATCGCAGGCGAGCCCGCTACCCAGGACTTCGTGGAAGTCCGGCTGCCGGCCGCGGGTGCCTACCTGTCGGTGCTGCGGACGGCCACGGCCGGCCTCGCGGCCCGTTTGGACTTCACCCTGGACGAGATCGAGGACCTGCGCATCGCGGTGGACGAGGCCTGCGCGATCCTGCTCCAGCAGGCCGTGCCGGGCTCCGTGCTCAGTTGCGTGTTCCGTCTCGTCGACGACTCGCTGGAGGTCACGGTCTCCGCCCCGACCACGGACGGCCACGCCCCGTCGCGCGACACCTTCGCCTGGACCGTCTTGTCGGCCCTCGCGGGCAAGGTCTCCTCCGCGGTCGACGAGGACAGAACCGTTTCGATCAGCCTCTACAAACAGCGCGGCGCGGGACCCGGGCCGGCGTGAAGGACGGGGACGGGCCGGTGCGGGACGAAGAGCGCGGCACACGGGAGCTGCGGGCCGAGGACGGGGCCGCCACCGCCACCCCCTGCCCGACCGGGGCCGAGGGCCTGGCCCAGGCCGGTCCGGACGGCTCGCGGCGTACGGCTGAGGGCATCGACGTCATCCCCGAGCAGGCCCGGCCGCATCCGGAGGACCTCCCCCCGGCCACCGGCGGCCCCGGTGACGGGCGGCAGGACGGCCAGGACGCGGGGGCAGGCCAGGGTGCGCCCGGGGCAGGGCACGACGGTGTCCGCCCGGCCCGGGAGGCGAGGGCTCGGCGAAGGGCGACGGGCGGGACGATGAGCGAGCACGAGCGAAATTCCGAGGACGGCGCGGTGGGCGGCCAGGGCACGCACCACGACCCGCAGGACCGCAGCGGGGCGCGCGCGCTGTTCCTGGAGCTGCGCGAGCTGAAGGACGGCAGCCCCGAGTACGCGGAGCTGCGCAATCAGCTGGTGCGCATGCATCTGCCGCTCGTCGAGCACCTCGCGCGCCGCTTCCGCAACCGCGGTGAGCCCCTCGACGACCTCACCCAGGTCGCCACCATCGGCCTGATCAAGTCGGTCGACCGCTTCGACCCGGACCGGGGCGTGGAGTTCTCGACGTACGCCACCCCGACGGTGGTCGGCGAGATCAAGCGGCACTTCCGCGACAAGGGCTGGGCGGTCCGTGTGCCGCGCAGGCTCCAGGAGCTGCGGCTGGCGCTGACCACGGCCACGGCCGAGCTGTCCCAGCAGCACGGCCGCTCCCCGACGGTGCACGAGCTGGCCGAGAAGCTGGCGATCTCGGAGGAGGAGGTCCTGGAGGGGCTGGAGTCCGCGAACGCGTACTCCACGCTGTCGCTGGACGTCCCCGACACCGACGACGAGTCCCCGGCGGTCGCCGACACGCTCGGCGCGGAGGACGAGGCGCTGGAGGGCGTCGAGTACCGCGAGTCGCTCAAGCCGCTGCTGGAGGATCTGCCGCCGCGCGAGAAGCGGATCCTGCTGCTGCGCTTCTTCGGCAACATGACCCAGTCGCAGATCGCGCAGGAGGTCGGCATCTCGCAGATGCACGTCTCGCGTCTGCTGGCCCGCACGCTGGCTCAGCTGCGCGAGAAGCTGCTGGTGGAGGAGTAGGGGCCGCGGCGCGGCCCCCGTGGCATCAGCGCTCGGCGCGGCCCGGCCCGCGGATGCCGAGCGCGTCACGCGTCTCGGGCGACAGCAGCAGGACCAGGGACGTCACGGCGACGACCGCGAGGACGACGCCGGCGGGGATGGCCATGCTGTCGGCCTGGAGCAGGGTGTAGGCCACCGGCAGGGCCATGATCTGGGTGAAGATGGCGGGCCCGCGGCTCCAGGAGCGCCGGGCGAGCAGACCGCGCGCGGCGAGCAGCGGCAGCAGCGCGATCACCAGCAGCGTGATGCCGCCGGTGACGGCCTGCCCCCGGCTGTCGGGGTCACCGGTCAGCCCGAGCACGAGCATCAGGCCTCCGCCGGCCACCAGCGCGACCCCCTCCAGCGCGGCGAGGAGGGCGGCGTACGTCAGTCGCCGCGGGCGCGGGCCGGTGACGTCGGCGGTGGTGTCGGGGGTCTCTTCACTGGTCACCCCTGAAGGGTAGCCGCCGGTTCCACGCCGTCCGTGTCGAGGTTCACGCCCGTTTGTCTTATCTGATCCACGCTTCCGTCTGGGATCGGTACCACCCAGTAGGTAGTGTGCAACGCATGCGTGCACTTCTCGTGGTCAATCCGGCGGCAACCACTACGAGCGCACGAACGCGCGATGTACTGATTCACGCCCTCGCCAGCGAGATGAAGCTGGAAGCGGTCACCACCGAGTACCGCGGGCACGCGCGCGACCTGGGCCGGCAGGCGGCGGAGAGCGGCGAGATCGACCTGGTGGTGGCGCTCGGCGGCGACGGCACGGTGAACGAGGTCGTCAACGGTCTGCTGCACGCCGGGCCCGACCCGGAGCGGCTGCCCGGACTCTCCGTGGTGCCCGGCGGTTCCACCAATGTCTTCGCCCGCGCGCTGGGCCTGCCCAACGACGCCGTCGAGGCCACCGGCGCACTGCTCGACGCCCTGCGCGAGGGCAGTGAGCGCACGGTCGGGCTGGGCCTGACCTCCGGCACGCCGGGCACGGACGACGAGGCGGTGCCGTCGCGCTGGTTCACCTTCAACGCGGGCCTCGGCTTCGACGCGGGCGTGGTCGGCCGGGTCGAACAGCACCGTGAGCGGGGCAAGAAGTCGACGCACGCGCTCTACGTCCGCCAGGCGCTGCGTCAGTTCCTGGGTGAGCCGCACCGCAGGCACGGCACGATCACGCTGGAGGCTCCCGGTCTGGAGCCGGTGAGCGACCTGGTGCTCTCCATAGTCTGCAATACCGCCCCGTGGACGTATCTGGGTAATCGACCGGTGTACGCGTCTCCTCGGGCGTCGTTCGACACGGGGCTCGATGTGCTCGGTCTCAGCCGCCTGTCGACGGCCGCGGTTGCCCGGTATGCCACGCAGTTGCTCACTTCGTCCCCCGAGCGCGGCCCCCACGGGAAGCACGCTGCCTCACTGCACGATCTGAGTGAGTTCACCTTGCATTCGAAGGTCCCTCTCCCCCTCCAGATGGACGGTGACCACCTGGGGCTGCGTACGAGCGTGACGTTCACAGGCGTACGCCGTGCACTGCGTGTGATTGTGTGAGCAGAAGACCCCAAAGTCCTTTCACTCGAACGTTTAGGCCAGGGTCCACCCCATGGAAGTACGGCTGTGACCTAGTCGACACCGAGGAATCAAAAAAAACTTTCCGGAAGGGGTTGTATCCGCCGCTGAGGTTTGCGAGTCTCTACGTGGCGATCGGGACAGCCCGCAACACCGGCTAGCACAGATCACCGGAACCCCTCTCAAAACCAAGGACCACGCCAGAGAACCTGGCAGTCGGCCCTTCCCTTGTTGAGGGATTCGTGAAAGCGTTCACATTCACAAGCAACCCGCACGTAATACCAAGGAGAGGTAGCAGCCATGGACTGGCGTCACAACGCCGTTTGCCGCGAGGAAGACCCCGAGCTCTTCTTCCCCATCGGCAACACCGGTCCTGCGCTGCTGCAGATCGAGGAAGCCAAGGCCGTCTGCCGTCGCTGCCCCGTTATGGATCAGTGTCTGCAGTGGGCGCTCGAGTCCGGTCAGGACTCCGGCGTCTGGGGTGGTCTCAGCGAGGACGAGCGCCGCGCGATGAAGCGCCGCGCCGCCCGCAACCGGGCCCGTCAGGCTTCTGCCTGACATACCCACCCCGCTGACAGCCTGAGCTTGGCGGCGCGTACAGCGAGTACGCAACTCCCGCCCCCGAGCACGCAGCGCGCAGTACCCCCGATGCGCATCAGCAACGAGCACGAGCCTCGGACCATCGAATGGTCCGGGGCTCTTTGCTGTGCCCGGCCGGCCGCCGCCGTTACCGGGGGTGACGTCCGAGGCCGGGTGACGCGTACACGGACGACGTCCGCGGCCGGGTGATGTGCGCGACCCGAGGCATGTGCGCTCGGTTACGTCCGCGCCGGTCCGCTTCCGCTCCGGTCCCGCATCCGCATCCGCATCCGCGTTCGCTTTCGCTTTCGCTTTCGCGCCGGACTACTTCTGCGCCCGGACCGGGATGTCGAGGAGCACCTGGCAGCCGCGCTCCGGCGCCGGGACCATGTCGAAGCTGCCGCCCAACTCGCCCTCCACCAGCGTCCGTACGATCTGGAGGCCCAGGTTGCCCGCGGTGCGCGCGTCGAAGCCGGGCGGCAGGCCGACCCCGTCGTCCTGGACGGTGACCAGCAGCCGGGCGTCCTTGCTCGTGCCACCGCGGACGGCCGACACCTCGACCGTGCCGGTGTCGCCCTCGCGGAAGCCGTGTTCGAGGGCGTTCTGGAGGACCTCGGTCAGGACCATCGACAGCGGGGTGGCCACCTCGGCGTCGAGGATGCCGAAGCGGCCGGTGCGCCGGCCGGTGACCTTGCCGGGCGAGATCTCGGCGACCATCGCCAGGACCCGGTCGGCGATCTCGTCGAACTCCACGCGCTCGTCAAGGTTCTGGGAGAGCGTCTCGTGCACGATGGCGATCGAGCCGACCCGGCGGACCGCCTCCTCCAGGGCGGCACGGCCGCGCTCGGACTCGATGCGCCGGGCCTGGAGGCGCAGCAGGGCCGCGACCGTCTGGAGGTTGTTCTTCACCCGGTGGTGGATCTCCCGGATGGTGGCGTCCTTGGTGATCAACTCGCGTTCACGGCGGCGCAGTTCGGTGACGTCGCGGAGCAGGACGAGGGAACCGATGCGGGTGCCCTTGGGCTTGAGCGGGATGGCCCGGAGCTGGATCACTCCGTCGCTGGCCTCGATCTCGAACTCGCGCGGTGCCCAGCCGCTGGCCACCTTGGCGAGCGCCTCGTCCACCGGCCCCCGGGACGGGGCGAGTTCGGCGGTGGTCTGCCCGAGGTCCTGGCCGACCAGGTCGGAGGCGAGGCCGAGCCGGTGGTAGGCGGACAGCGCGTTCGGGGAGGCGTACTGGACCACACCGTCGGCGTCCAGCCGGATCAGGCCGTCGCCGACGCGGGGCGAGGCGTCCATGTCGACCTGCTGGTCGGGGAACGGGAACGAACCGGCCGCGATCATCTGCGCGAGGTCGGAGGCGGACTGGAGGTAGGTCAGCTCCAGCCGGCTGGGCGTGCGCACGGTGAGCAGATTGGTATTGCGGGCGATCACTCCGAGTACACGCCCCTCGCGTCGTACGGGGATGGACTCCACCCGTACGGGGACCTCCTCACGCCACTCGGGGTCGCCCTCGCGCACGATCCGGCCCTCGTCGAGGGCGGCGTCCAGCAGCGGGCGGCGGCCGCGCGGGACGAGGTGGCCGACCATGTCGTCCTGGTAGGAGGTGGGGCCGGTGTTCGGCCGCATCTGGGCCACGGAGACATAGCGGGTGCCGTCGCGGGTGGGGACCCACAGGACCAGGTCGGCGAAGGAAAGGTCGGAGAGCAGCTGCCACTCCGAGACCAGCAGATGGAGCCACTCGAGGTCGGAGTCGTCGAGGGCGGTGTGCTGGCGGACCAGTTCGTTCATGGAGGGCACGCTTGGAGCGTACCTGGGGGTTTGTACGGCACCGAAACGCATTGCGGTGCGGGGCTTCGGCGGGCGGGGTCCGCGGGCCTCGTACGGCCCCTGGAAACACCCGCGGGCCGCGGCGCCTGAGAGGGACCCTCAACCCTCCCGGCACCGCAGCCCGGAGCAGAACGGCCGGGGGGTGTGCGGTCCCGTCGGCCGAAGGTGAGGAGCCGGGGCAGTCAGGGCAGAGAGCCCGGTTCCTCGTTCCGTCCTCCTGTGCGGGGAAGACGGAGGCTTGTCGCAGTGTTGCGCGGTTCCTCCAGCATTCTGGACTAGACCATTCGGTGTGTCCATGCGTCGGAACGTGTTTTGTTGTCGGCCGCAGCCTAACCCGCCCGCGTCAGGTACGGGGCCAGATATCCGCGCCAATTTCGGCGAGGGCAGCCACTTTCCTCCGGCTCGCGCCGTCGCACGCCCGTCGGGAGACGGCCCCCGGCCGACGCGCCGGCGTGCCGGGCCGATGCCCCGGGGTGTGCGGCGGGGCGGCAGGGTTTTCCATGGGATCAGGAGCGCGCGGAGGGACCCGAGCGGGCTGCCCGGAGGGGCCCGCTCTGTTAGATTGGTCTAAACCACATATCCCTTCCGGGTGCCTTCGAGTCCCCTCTCCAGAACGGCAGGCCCAGCGTGGAAGTTGTCATCGTTCCGGATGCCGAGGCCGGCGGCGAACTGATAGCCGAGGCCATGGCCCAGTTGCTGCGTCGCAAGCCCGACGCCCTGCTCGGCGTGGCGACCGGCTCGACCCCGCTGCCCATCTACCGGGCCCTGACGGCCAAGGTGCGGTCCGGTGCCGTGGACGCCTCCCGGGCGAGGGTCGCCCAGCTCGACGAATACGTGGGGCTGCCCGCCGAGCACCCCGAGTCCTACCGTTCCGTGCTGCGCCGCGAGGTCCTGGAGCCGCTCGGTGTCTCCATGGACGCGTTCATGGGCCCCGACGGCACCGCGCAGGACGTGCAGGCGGCGTGCGAGGCGTACGACAGGGCTCTCGCCGAGGCGGGCGGGGTGGACCTGCAGTTGCTCGGCATCGGCACGGACGGTCACATCGGGTTCAACGAGCCGTGCTCCTCGCTGGCCTCCCGTACGCGGATCAAGACGCTGACCGAGCAGACCCGGGTCGACAACGCGCGGTTCTTCGACGGGGACATCGCGCAGGTGCCGCACCATGTGATCACCCAGGGGATCGGGACGATCCTGGAGGCGCGGCATCTGGTGCTGCTGGCCACGGGTGAGGGGAAGGCGGATGCGGTGGCGGCGACGGTGGAGGGGGCTGTTGCCGCGGTGTGTCCTGCCTCGGCGTTGCAGATGCATCCGCATGCGACTGTTGTGGTGGACGAGGGGGCGGCTTCCAAGCTGAAGCTTGCGGAGTACTTTCGGCACACGTATGCGAACAAGCCGGCCTGGCAGGGGATCTAGCGGGGTTGTCTGCGGTCTTCTGACGTCTTCGGGGTGCGGGTGGTGTCGGGCTTGTCGCGCAGTTCCCCGCGCCCCTAGGGGGTGGGTGGCTGGTCGGCCTCCTCAAGCCTTGCGCAGTTCCCCGCGCCCCTCAAAGCGTTGCGCAGTTCCCCGCGCCCCTTGGGGCGTCGCGGTGTTCCTCGTGACCGTCAGAGCTTTGCGCAGTTCCTCGCGCCCCCTTAGAACGTCGCGCAGTTCCCCGCGCCCCTTACAGCGTTGCGCCGTTTCTCGCGTCCCTTGGGGCGTTGCGCCGTTTCTCGCGTTCCTCAAAGCTTTGCGCAGTTCCTCGCGCCCCTTCTGGGTACGCGAAAGGCGCCGGTCTCCCCTAGGGACCGGCGCCTTTCTGGTTTCTGGGGGTTACGGGCCTGCTATGGCCTCTGCCGCTGCTCGGCCCGAGACTCGGGAGGCGCCGTGGGTGGCTATGTGGAGGGCGCCTCGGGGCGGGGCCTGGGGGAGGCCCATCTCGACGACGACCGTGTCGGGGCGGGCCGTCAGGAGGGTGTCCAGGGCGGCCGCCATCCACGGGTGGCGGTGCTCGTCGCGGACGACCGCCACGATCCTGCGCTCCCCCGCCGCCTTCAGGGCCGCGTGGGCCGCCTCGTCGCCGGTGTACGTGTCCGACTCGGTGCCGGGCAGCAGGGCCGCCAGCTCGGCCGCCACACCCCAGGGCGTCTCGTCGCCGACCGCGATGTTGGCGACGGGCGAGAGGGTGGCCACGTAGGGCGCCTCGGTGAGCGGCGTGAAGCTGCCCGCGCCGGTCACGCGCAGGGCGCGGCGGGCGGCGCGCAGCCCGACCTCGGGGTCGGCGGACCCGGTGGCGCCCTCCGCGGCTGCGGCCGTCCAGCGGGCCAGCCTGCGTACCCGCTCGGCGGCGTCGGCGAGGCGCTCCTCGGGGAGCTCGCCGGCGCGGACCGCGCCGACCAGGGCGTCGCGCAGCCGGCGTACGGTCTCGTCGTCGGCGAGGCCGCCGCCCACGCAGATGGCGTCGGCGCCGGCCGCGAGGGCGAGGACACTGCCGCGCTCGATGCCGTAGGTGGAGGAGATGGCCTGCATCTCCATGCCGTCGGTGACGATGAGGCCGTCGTAGCCGAGTTCACCGCGCAGCAGGTCGGTGAGGATGCGGCGGGACAACGTTGCCGGATGCTCCGCGTCCAGCGCGGGGACCAGGATGTGGGCGCTCATCACGGCCCGGCTGCCGGCCGCCATCGCCGCGCGGAACGGGGCGAGTTCGCGCTCGGCGAGCACGGCCGGGTCCGCGTCGATGCGGGGCAGGGCGTGGTGGGAGTCGACGTTGGTGTCGCCGTGCCCGGGGAAGTGCTTGGTGCAGGCGGCCACGCCCGCCGCCTGCAGGCCCTGGACGTAGGCGGCGGTGTGCCGGGCGACCAGGCCCGGGTCGGCGCCGAAGGAGCGGACGCCGATGACCGGGTTGTCGGCGTTGGAGTTGACGTCGGCGGACGGCGCCCAGTTGAAGTTGACGCCGCACGCGGCGAGGCGGCGGCCCAGCTCGTGGGCGACCTCGCGGGTCAGCTCCGTGTCGTCCACCGCGCCGAGGGCGTTGTTGCCCGGGAAGGAGGAGCCGGTGCGGACCTCCAGGCGGGTGACGTCGCCGCCCTCCTCGTCGATGGCGACCAGGACGTCGTCACGCTCGGTGCGCAACTGGGCGGTGAGGGCCGCGAGTTGCTCGGGCGAGGCGATGTTGCGCCCGAACAGGCCGACCGAGGCGAGGCCCTCGCCGATTCGGCGCAGCAGCCAGTCGGGTGCGGTGGTGCCGGGGAAGCCGGGCTGGAGGACCGTCAGCGCGTCACGGGTCAGGGTGTCTGTGCCGCTGGCGAAAGTCGTCATCGAAGGCGTCATCCCTTCACGGCGCCGGCGGTCAGACCCGCGGCCATCTTGCGCTGGACGAGGAGGAACAGCACGACGATCGGCACGGCCATCATGGTGGCGCCGGCCATCATCGGGGCGTACTCGGTGCCGTGCTTGGTGGTGAAGTTGCCGAGCCAGACGGTCGCCGTCTGGTTCTGCTGGCTGAGCAGCATCAGGGCGTAGAGGTACTCGTTCCAGGCCTGGATGAAGCCGTAGACCGAGGTGGCGACCAGGCCGGGGGCCAGCAGCGGGAAGACCACGCGCATGAAGGCGCCGGTGCGGGAGCAGCCGTCGACCATCGCGGCCTCCTCCAGCTCCTTCGGGATGTTGACGATGAAGCCGCGCAGCGTCCACACCGTGAAGGGGAGGACGAAGGTCAGGTAGGTGATCATGAGGCCGGTGAGCCGGTCGTACTGGCCGAGGTCGTTGAGCAGCAGGAACACCGGGATGATCATGGCGACCAGCGGGACCATCTGGACGGCGAGGATGCCGACGATCACGATCTTGCGGCCGCGGAAGGCGAACCGGGAGATGGCGAGGGCGGCGAGCAGTCCGATGACGATGCCGATCGCGACCACGACCACCGACACGAGGAGGCTGCGGCCGACCGGACCCCAGAAGTCGGCGATGTTGAGCGCCCGGTCGAAGTTCGACAGGGTCAGGCCCGTGGGCAGCAGGCTCGGGTCCGGGTCGATGGCGTCCTTGGCGGGCTTGAACGCGGTGTTCAGCATCCAGTAGACGGGGAATCCGGCGGCGGCGAAGACGAACAGGCCGAGGATGTTCCAGCCGATCTTGGAGCGCCCCGGGCGGCCGCCTTCGGACTTCGAAGGGCGGCTCTTCACAGCGGTCGCGCTCATTCGACCTCTCCGATCTTCAGCATCTGACGCATGTAGACGGCGACCACACCGAGCAGCAGCAGAACGGTGATCACGGCGATCGCCGAGCCCTGGGCGTAGTCGTTGACCACGAAGGCGCGGTCGTACGAGTAGGTGTTGAGGATCTGGAACTCCGGCTCGGGGTGGCCGTTGCGCATCACGAAGACCTGCGGGAAGACGCCCATGTCCCAGATGACCGACAGGGTCGTGAGCATCACGATGATCGGCTTGAGGATGGGCAGGGTGACGAACCGGAAGACGCCCCAGGCGCCGGCGCCGTCGAGGCGGGCGGCCTCCTCCAGCTCCTTGGGGACCTGGGTGAGACCGGCGCTGAGGGTGATCACCACGAAGGGGACGGCTCCCCAGACCACCAGCAGCATGATCACGGCGAGGCCCTGGGGCCCGCTGGCGAACCAGTTGTGGCCGATCAGGTCGACACCCGGCAGCTTGCTCAGGAGCGCGTTGAGGATGCCGTAGTCGGCGTCGAACAGCCACTTGAAGACGGTGGTCGCGACGATGACGGGCATGCCCCAGCTGGCCACCAGCGCGATGTTGATCAGGGTCTTCACCCAGCCGGAGACCCGCTGGAGCAGCAGGGCGATCAGCATGCCGATGACCATCGTGAAGACCACCGCGCCGACGGCGAAGAGCACCGTGCGCAGTACGACGGTCCAGAACTCGCTGTCGCCGAGCACCTTGCTGAAGTTCTCGAAGCCCACCGACTCGGCCGGCTGGAAGCCCCACAGCTGCGGCTGGCCGAACTTCTGGAACGACAGGGTGACCAGGCGGACCAGCGGATAGCCCATGACCAGGGCGAGGATCAGCAGACAGGGCGCGAGCAGCAGCCAGGGGGTGGCGGCCGGGCCGTTCGTCCGTCTGGCGCGGGGCCGGTCCGCGGTGACCGGCGGGGGTGCCTGCCGCGGCGGCGGCACCTTGGCAGGGGTGGTCGTGTCGGCACTCATCGCGCGCTCCTTGGCGGGTCCCTCAGGTCTCACGGAAAGAAAAGCGGGGCTCCGCCTGCAACGGAGCCCCACCTCAGGTCACTTGGTGTTGATGACCTTGTCGATCGCGGCGTCCGCTTCCTTCGCGGCGTCCTCGACCGACTTCTTGCCGGTGCCGATGCTCTGGAGCATGGTCTGAAGGACCTGGGCCTTCTCGACCTGACCCCAGCCGGGTGCCATCGGGACGAACCAGTTGGACTCGGCGGCGGTGGCCGGGACGACCGTCGCCGGGTCGTTCTTCAGGGTGGCGAGGTCGGTCTTGTTGTTGGGCAGGTTGCCCTTGCCCATCAGGCCCTTCTGGCCGGCGGCGCCGGTGAGGGCGTTGATCCACTCGGCGGCGACGTCCTGCGCGTCCGACTTCACCGGGACGGCCAGGTCGGAGCCGCCCAGGAACACCGGGAGGTTCTTGCCGGACGGGCCGGGCATCACGAAGTTCTCGACGTTGTCCTTGAGCTTGCCGGTCTTGTCGTTCTCGGGAGCGGCGGCGCTGCCACCCTCCCAGGCCGGGGCGAAGATCATGCCGGACTTGCCCTGGCCGTACACGATGTAGCGGTCGGACTCGTCCTTGGTCTTGTCACCGTGCATGTAGGTGTCCAGGACCTTCTTGAACTCGTTCAGGCCCTTGATCGACTCGGGCGAGGAGAGGCTGGCCTTCCACTGGCCGCCCTCCTCCTTGGCGATGGAGCCGCCGGCGTCGTAGACGAAGGACATGGCCGCGTACCAGTCACGGGAGGGCTGGTACCAGGCGCTGAACTTGTCGCCCTGCTTCTTCTGGACCTTGTTCAGGGCGGCGGTGAGCTCCGCGTAGGTCTTCGGGGCGGCCTTGACGCCGACCTGGCCGAAGACGTCCTTGCGGAAGTTGCCGACGCGGGTACCGGCGTAGTACGGCACGCCGTACGTCTTGCCCTCGTAGGTCACCGAGGCCTTGAGGCCGTCGAGCCAGGCGTCGGACTGCTCGAACTTCGCCGGGTCGACCGGGGCGAAGGCACCCTTGACCATGTAGGCGAGCATCTCGGTGTTGCCCATCTCGACAACGTCCGGGGTCTTGTCCGTGGCGAGAACGGCGTCGAGCTTGGCGTTCTTGTCCGGCCAGCCGTAGTACTCGTGCTTGATCTTGATGCCGGGGTGCTTCTTGGCGACCGCGTCGTCGGCGGCCTTCACCAGCTCGGGCCAGTTGTTCTGCGCGTCGACGGTCAGCCAGACGGTCAGCTCCTTGACGTCGCCGCCCTTGTCGCCGCCGCTGCCCTTGTCGTCACTGTCCCCGCACGCCGCGATGGAGAACATCATGCCCGCGATACCGATCGCGGCTACCAGCTTGCGCTTCACGCCACCCTCCTCAGGGATGCCACAAACCCCCCTCGTCCCCGCGGTGAATGGCGTCAACGCCGTGCGAACCGTCCGTGGGGCCGGGACCTGGACCAATGGTGTAGACCAGTACCCGGAGCTTGGCCCAGACCAATAGGGCTGTCAAGGGTGTTCAAGCGGCCCGTGGGCGTCCGTGATGGGACCGAGATATGCAGGGACCTTTCATTCCGCAAGCGACAGAACGGACGGACCACTGCGACTGAACCACTGCGTCTTGACAACGCGTTGGACTAGACCAACGGAGGCCTCGGGGGTATACAGAGGAGATCACGGAGCGTGCGGAGTACACCCACACAGGACACCCGCCCGCGAAGCCGTGCCACGATGTGAGCCGCGGCCGATGCGATTCGGTCGCATCGGCACCCGGAGCCGGGAAGGCGGAGCATGAGCACCGACGTCAGCAGTGCGGAGAACGAGGGTGGAGCGAGTGTCCGTACCGCGCGCGTGCCCAAGTACTACCGCCTGAAGAAGCACCTGCTGGACATGACGGAGACGCTGCCGCCCGGCACGCCCGTCCCGCCCGAGCGCACGCTGGCCGCCGAGTTCGACACCTCCCGCACCACCGTGCGCCAGGCCCTGCAGGAACTGGTCGTCGAGGGCCGGCTGGAGCGCATCCAGGGCAAGGGCACGTTCGTGGCCAAGCCGAAGGTCTCCCAGGCGCTGCAACTGACCTCCTACACCGAGGACATGCGCGCCCAGGGTCTGGAACCGACGTCCCAGCTGCTGGACATCGGCTACATCACCGCCGACGACCGCCTCGCCGAGCTGCTGGACATCACCGCGGGCGGCAGGGTGCTGCGCATCGAGCGGCTGCGCATGGCCAACGGCGAGCCCATGGCGATCGAGACCACGCACCTTTCGGCCAAGCGCTTCCCGGCCCTGCGCCGCTCGCTGGTGAAGTACACGTCCCTGTACACCGCGCTGGCCGAGGTCTACGACGTCCATCTCGCCGAGGCCGAGGAGACCATCGAGACCTCGCTGGCCACCCCGCGCGAGGCCGGCCTGCTCGGCACCGACGTCGGCCTGCCGATGCTGATGCTCTCCCGGCACTCCCTGGACCGCGAGGGCAACCCGGTGGAGTGGGTGCGCTCGGTGTACCGCGGCGACCGCTACAAGTTCGTGGCCCGTCTGAAGCGGCCCGTCGAGTAACCGATTTCTGCGGTGGGGCGGCTCGCGGAGCGAGTAATTCCGTGGTTCAAGCCGCCCACCCGTCGGCAAAGGTGACAAACGCTCCGCCGATGTGCCGACGAGGGGTTCCGTGCCGGTGACACCGTGACCTAGATTGCCTGCCCACTACACAGGTGATCTTTGAGGGGACGGAGTCGCCAGATGTCGCAAGCCCCAGAAGTGAGCGGGGAGCCGGTGGTGACGCCCATGCGCGTCGTCATCGCTCTCTGCCTCGTCGCCCCGTTCGTGGCCATGCTGTGGGTCGGTTCGTACGCAAAGACGGACCCGTCGCTCGGCGGCATCCCGTTCTTCTACTGGTACCAGATGGCCTGGGTCGTCATCTCCACGGCGCTGACCATGGTCGCGTACAAGCTGTGGCAGCGCGACCAGCGCGAGCGTGCCGCCCGCAAGGGGGGTGAGCGCTGATGGAGAACGATGTCAACGTCGTCGCGCTCACGGTCTTCGTCCTCTTCTTCCTGGCCGTCACGGTCATGGGCTTCATGGCCGCGCGCTGGCGCAAGGCCGAGAACGAGCACAGCCTCGACGAATGGGGCCTGGGCGGCAGGTCGTTCGGCACCTGGGTCACCTGGTTCCTGCTCGGCGGCGACCTGTACACCGCGTACACCTTCGTCGCGGTGCCGGCGGCGATCTACGCGGCGGGCGCGGCCGGCTTCTTCGCCGTGCCGTACACGATCCTGGTCTACCCGCTGATCTTCACGTTCCTGCCCCGCCTGTGGTCGGTCTCGCACCGGCACGGCTATGTGACGACCTCGGACTTCGTGCGCGGCCGCTTCGGCTCCAAGGGCCTGTCGCTGGCGGTCGCCGTCACCGGCATCCTCGCGACCATGCCGTACATCGCGCTCCAGCTCGTCGGCATCCAGGCCGTGCTGGACGTGATGGGCGTGGGCGGCGGCGAGGACACCAACTGGTTCGTCAAGGATCTGCCCCTGCTGATCGCCTTCGGCGTGCTGGCGGCGTACACCTACTCCTCCGGCCTGCGGGCGCCCGCCCTGATCGCGTTCGTCAAGGACACGCTGATCTACCTGGTCATCGCGGTCGCGATCATCTACATCCCGATCAAGCTGGGCGGCTTCGACGAGATCTTCACCAAGGCGTCCGAGGCCTACGCCCAGACCAACCCCGCCACGGACAAGCCACGCGGCGCGCTGATCCCCGCCGAGGCGGGCCAGTGGACGTACGCCACACTGGCGCTGGGCTCCGCGCTGGCGCTGTTCATGTACCCGCACTCGATCACCGCGACGCTGTCCTCGCGCAGCCGTGACGTGATCCGCCGCAACACCACGATCCTGCCGCTGTACTCCCTGATGCTGGGCCTGCTGGCGCTGCTGGGCTTCATGGCCATCGCGGCCGGGGTGAAGGTGCAGAACGGCCAGCTGGCCATCCCGCAGCTGTTCGAGGACATGTTCCCGGACTGGTTCGCGGGCGTGGCCTTCGCGGCGATCGGCATCGGCGCGCTGGTGCCGGCCGCGATCATGTCCATCGCGGCGGCGAACCTGTTCACCCGCAACATCTACAAGGACTTCCTCAAGCCGGACGCCACGCCCGCGCAGGAGACCAAGGTCTCCAAGCTGGTGTCGCTGCTGGTGAAGGTGGGCGCGCTGGTCTTCGTCCTGACGATGGACAAGACGGTCGCCATCAACTTCCAGCTCCTCGGCGGCATCTGGATCCTCCAGACCTTCCCGGCCCTCGTCGGCGGCCTGTTCACCCGCTGGTTCCACCGCTGGGCGCTGCTGGGCGGCTGGGCCGTCGGCATGCTCTACGGCACGATCGCCGCGTACGGCGTGGCCTCGCCGACCCAGAAGCACTTCGGCGGCTCCGCCAAGGAGATCCCCGGCATCGGCGAGATCGGCTACATCGGCCTGACGGCCTTCGTGATCAACGTGGCGGTGACGGTGGTCCTCACCTTCGCCCTGCGGGCCGCCAAGGCCCCGGAGGGCGTCGACGAGACCCGTCCCGAGGACTACACGGCGGACGCGGGCGACCCGGGCGTGAAGACGGAGCTGCCGGTCACGCACTAGGACCGCCCGGCCGTTCACCCACCAGGGCGATGCCCCGGGTGACCGGCCGAAGCCGAGCAGCAGGGGCCGCCGTCGGAGCACACGACGGCGGCCCCTGTGCCGCACACTCTCGGCATGGACATCCGGATCCGCCCCGCACTGCCCGGCGAGTACGACGACCTCGGTGAACTCACCGCCCAGGCCTACCTCCAGGACGATCTCCTCACCTTCGGCGAGAACGACTGGTATCTCGGCGAGCTCAGGAACGTCGCGAAACGGGCGGCCGCCGCGGAGGTCCTCGTGGCCACGGACGACGGCCGTCTGCTCGGCGGTGTCACCTTCGTGCCGTCGGCGGGCCCCATGGCCGACCTGGCGGGCCCCGGCGAGGCCGAGATCCGCATGCTCGCCGTCGCTCACGACGCCCGGGGCCGCGGGGCCGGGGAGGCACTCGTGCGGGCCTGTGTCGACCGGGCGCGCGCCCTGGAGGGCTGCACCGGCGTCGTGCTGTCCACCCAGGACGCCATGCGCGCGGCCCACCGCATCTACGAACGCCTCGGCTTCGTCCGCGCCCCGGGGCGCGACTGGCAGCCGCTGCCCGGGCACGACTTCACTCTGCTCACCTACCAGTTGACGCTATGAAGTCACCCGGCGCCACAACATATGGGGGTGCCATCCGCACCCGGCACTAGATGTATGCTCATGCTCGCTGTCGCCGCAGGGGAATCCGGTGCGAATCCGGAACTGTCCCGCAACGGTGTACTTGTGCGTATCCGCGCACGGGAGCTAGTCCGAGGACCTGCCGACAGTGCGCCCGGCCGTCCGGCCGGGACGCCCTGACGTCCGGGCCTCGTGGAGTGGGCCGGTGGACGCGACGCCGAGCGCGTTCGTGTGCTGCCCCGCTCCGTGCCAGGCCCCTCCGTGCCGAGCGAGGGAGAGCCCCCCGTGACCATCGCGCCAGCAGACCCGGCTTCAGCAGCCATCCCCGTGGACGAGGCCGGTCCCGGTGCGGCGCTGCTCCGCACCCTCACCGAGCTGACCGCCGACCTCCCCGACGCCGACCCCGGCCGGGTGGCCGCGGCGGCGCTGCGCGGCCGGTCCGCGCGGGCGGACGAGGCCGAGTTGCGCGAACTGGCCACCGAGGCCGCCGCCGGTCTCATCTCCGAGGACCCGGCGTACAGCAGGCTGGCCGCCCGGCTGCTCACCCTCTCCATCCGCGCCGAGGCCGCCTCCCAGGGCGTCACGTCCTTCACCGGCTCCGTCGCGGTCGGGCACCGCGAGGGCCTGATCGCCGACCGCACCGCGGAGTTCGTGCGCATCCACGCCGAGCGGCTCGACGCCCTCGTCGACCCGGCGGGCGACGACCGCTTCGGCTACTTCGGCCTGCGCACCCTGCACTCCCGCTATCTGCTCCGGCACCCCCTGACCCGCAAGGTCGTCGAGACGCCCCAGCACTTCCTGCTGCGCGTCGCCTCCGGTCTCGCGGAGGACGACACGCACCGGTCCGTCGACGAGGTCGCCGCGCTCTACCGGCTGATGAGCCGCCTCGACTACCTGCCGTCCTCCCCCACCCTGTTCAACTCCGGCACCCGGCACCCCCAGATGTCGTCGTGCTATCTGCTCGACTCCCCCCTGGACGAGCTGGACTCCATCTACGACCGCTACCACCAGGTGGCCCGGCTCTCCAAGCACGCCGGCGGCATCGGGCTGTCGTACTCCCGCATCCGCAGCCGCGGTTCGCTGATCCGGGGCACCAACGGCCACTCCAACGGCATCGTGCCGTTCCTGAAGACGCTCGACGCCTCGGTCGCCGCCGTGAACCAGGGCGGCCGTCGCAAGGGCGCCGCGGCGGTGTACCTGGAGACCTGGCACTCCGACATCGAGGAGTTCCTGGAGCTGCGCGACAACACCGGTGAGGACGCCCGCCGTACGCACAACCTGAACCTCGCGCACTGGGTGCCGGACGAGTTCATGCGCCGGGTGAACGCCGACCAGGACTGGTCGCTGTTCTCCCCCGCCGACGTGCCCGAGCTGGTCGACCTGTGGGGCGAGGAGTTCGACGCCGCGTACCGCGAGGCGGAGGCTAAGGGTCTCGCGCGCCGGACGATCCCGGCCCGCGACCTCTACGGCCGCATGATGCGCACCCTCGCGCAGACCGGCAACGGCTGGATGACCTTCAAGGACGCCGCCAACCGCACCGCCAACCAGACGGCCGAGCCGGGGCACGTCGTCCACTCCTCCAACCTCTGCACGGAGATCCTGGAGGTCACGGACGACGGCGAGACGGCGGTCTGCAACCTGGGCTCGGTCAACCTCGGCGCGTTCGTCGTCGACGGGGACATCGACTGGGAGCGGCTGGACGCCACCGTCCGCACCGCCGTCACCTTCCTCGACCGGGTCGTCGACATCAACTTCTACCCGACCGAGCAGGCGGGCCGCTCCAACGCCAAGTGGCGTCCGGTGGGCCTGGGCGCGATGGGCCTCCAGGACGTCTTCTTCAAGCTGCGTCTGCCCTTCGACTCGGCCGAGGCGCGGCAGCTGTCCACGCGGATCGCCGAGCGCGTCATGCTCGCGGCCTACGAGGCCTCCGCGGACCTCGCCGAGCGCAGCGGCCCGCTGCCGGCCTGGGAGAAGACCCGCACGGCCAGGGGCGTGCTGCACCCCGACCACTACGGCGTGGAGTTCACCTGGCCCGAGCGCTGGGCGGCGCTGCGCGAGCGCATCGCCTCGACGGGTCTGCGCAACTCGCTGCTGCTCGCCATCGCGCCCACCGCGACGATCGCCTCGATCGCGGGCGTCTACGAGTGCATCGAGCCGCAGGTCTCCAACCTGTTCAAGCGCGAGACCCTGTCCGGCGAGTTCCTCCAGGTCAACTCCTACCTGGTGCAGGACCTCAAGGACCTCGGCGTGTGGGACGCCCGCACCCGGGAGGCGCTGCGCGACTCCAGCGGGTCGGTGCAGGGCTTCGCGTGGATCCCCGAGGAGGTCCGGGCGCTGTACCGCACGGCCTGGGAGATCCCGCAGCGCGGTCTGATCGACATGGCGGCGGCGCGGACCCCGTACCTCGACCAGGCGCAGTCGCTGAACCTGTTCCTGGAGACGCCGACGATCGGCAAGCTCTCCTCGATGTACGCCTACGCCTGGAAGTCCGGGCTGAAGACGACGTACTACCTGCGCTCGCGTCCGGCGACGAGGATCGCCCGTGCCGCGCAGGCTTCCGTCCCCGTCCCGCAGCAGGCCTCCGCCGAGGCCGTGGCCTGCTCCCTTGAGAACCCCGAGTCCTGCGAGGCCTGCCAGTGAGCTCCGACCGCAACAGCCGTCTCCTCGACCCGGGTTTCGAGCTGACCCTGCGCCCAATGCGCTACCCGGACTTCTACGAGCGCTACCGGGACGCGATCAAGAACACCTGGACCGTGGAGGAGGTCGACCTCCACTCGGACGTCGCCGACCTCGCGAAGCTGACGCCGGAGGAGCAGCACCTGATCGGCCGGCTGGTGGCGTTCTTCGCCACGGGCGACTCGATCGTCGCGAACAACCTGGTGCTGACGCTGTACAAGCACATCAACTCGCCCGAGGCGCGCCTGTATCTGTCACGGCAGCTGTTCGAGGAGGCCGTGCACGTCCAGTTCTATCTGACGCTGCTGGACACCTATCTGCCCGACCCGGAGGACCGCGCGGCCGCGTTCGCGGCGGTGGAGAACATCCCCTCCATCCGCGAGAAGGCCGAGTTCTGCTTCCGGTGGATCAACGAGGTCGAGAAGCTGGACCGGCTGGAGACGCAGGCCGACCGGCGCCGTTTCCTGCTGAACCTGATCTGCTTCGCCGCGTGCATCGAGGGCCTGTTCTTCTACGGCGCCTTCGCGTACGTCTACTGGTTCCGCAGCCGGGGTCTGCTGCACGGTCTCGCCACGGGCACCAACTGGGTGTTCCGTGACGAGACGATGCACATGTCCTTCGCGTTCGAGGTGGTCGACACCGTGCGCAAGGAGGAGCCGGAGCTGTTCGACGACCGGCTCCGCCAGGAGGTCACCGACATGCTCGCGGAGGCTGTCGAGGCCGAGCTGCAGTTCGCCCGCGACCTGTGCGGCGACGGTCTGCCGGGGATGAACACCGAGTCGATGCGGCAGTACCTGGAGTGCGTGGCCGACCAGCGGCTGACCCGCCTGGGCTTCGCGCCGGTGTACGGCTCGGAGAACCCGTTCTCCTTCATGGAGCTCCAGGGGGTTCAGGAGCTGACCAACTTCTTCGAGAGGCGTCCCTCGGCGTACCAGGTGGCGGTGGAGGGCACCGTCGACCTGGACGAGGACTTCTGACCCTCGGAGGACCTTTGGGCCTCGGCCGCCTTCAGCTGGCGGTCGATCCGGCGCTCGTGGATCGCTCCCACGAGCGCCGGAGCTGCGAGGACGAGGACGAGAAGCGCGACTGCGAGGTATTCCGTGAGTGCGTTCATGCGTCCAGTGTCGAACTCGGGCGACGCTCCTGACAGTGGCAGGACTGCCGCACTCCCTCGAATTACTGCCACACCTGAGGCACACTGGCAGCATGCCGCCATGCCTGCGAGGTGAGTCGTGCTGAAGAACGTGGCCGTCGTCCTGCTCGACGGCGTACATCCCTTCGAACTGGGCGTCGTGTGCGAGGTGTTCGGCCTCGACCGCAGCGACCAGGGACTGCCGGTGTACGACTTCGCGGTCGTCTCCGCCGAGGGCCCCACCCTGACCACCCATGTCCCGGGCTTCACCCTCGCCACGCCGTACGGCCTGGACCGGCTCGACGAGGCCGATCTGATCGCCGTACCCGCCGGCAACGACTTCCTGGCCCGCCAGTGGCCGAGCGCGCTGCTCGACTCCCTGGTCAGGGCGGTGGACCGGGGCGCCCGGGTGCTGAGCGTGTGCTCCGGGGTGTTCGTGCTGGGCGCGGCCGGGCTGCTCGACGGGCGGCGCTGCGCGGCGCACTGGAAGCATGTCGACGAGCTGGCCCGGCGCTATCCGCGCGCGGTCGTGGAGCCCGATGTGCTGTACGTGGACGAGGACCCGGTGATCACCTCGGCGGGCACGGCGGCCGGGATCGACGCCTGTCTGCACATCGTGCGCAAGGAGGAGGGCACCGAGGTCGCCAACGCCATCGCGCGCCGGATGGTCGTACCCCCGCACCGCGACGGCGGCCAGGCCCAGTACGTCGACCGGCCGCTGCCCGCGGCGCCGTGCGACACCGTCGGCGAGGTGCTCGCCTGGATGGAGCGCAACCTCGACGAGGAGGTCACCGTCGAGCAGCTCGCCGCCCGCGCGCTGATGTCCCCGCGCACCTTCGCCCGCCGCTTCCAGCAGGAGACCGGGACGACGCCGTACCGCTGGATCCTGCGCCAGCGGGTGCTGCTGGCGCAGCGGCTGCTGGAGGTGACGGACGAGACGGTGGACACCATCGCCGGCCGCACCGGCTTCGGCACGGCGGCCGCCCTGCGCCATCAGTTCGTCCGGGCGCTGGGGACCACGCCGAACGCCTACCGGCGCACCTTCCGGGGTCCCGAGGCGGCCGCTTGAGCGGTGCCGTCAGCGCAGCACCGGTCGCAGCAGCAGCCGGCCGGGGCGCAGGGTGATGCCGATGCGGGTGGCGTCGTCGGAGCCCTCGACCTGCTCGAAGCGGTACCTGCCGGCCAGCGCCGCCGTGATCAGCGTCAGCTGGGCCATCGAGAAGTGGTCGCTGGGGCACTTCCGATTGCCCACGCTGAACGGGCTCATGGCGTATTTCGGTACGTCCTTGGCGCGTTCGGGAAGCCAGCGGTCGGGGTCGAACTCCAGGTTCTGCACGTACGAACGCGCGTCGCGCTGGATCGCGTACGGGCTGTAGACGATGTCGGCCCCGGCCGGAATGCGATAGCCGCCGAGTTCGGTGTCGGTGACCGCCCGCCGGGTCAATATCCACACGGCGGGTCGCAAACGCATCGCCTCGACGACGACATTGTTGGTGTGGGTGAGCTTGCGGACGTCCTCGAATGCGACGGGCCGGCCCCCACCGGTCACGGATTCAACTTCCGCACACACCCGGTCCGCGTGCTCGGGATGCTCGGCGAGTACATGGAGGAGCCACATGATCGTGGACGCCACGGTTTCGCTGCCGGGGGTGAGTATCGCGACGACCTGGTCGTGGATCTCCTGTTCCCCGATGGGGTCGCCATTCTCGTCCTTCGCCTCGAGCAATGCCGTCAGCAAATCGTCCGGCCTTTGACCGGATGCCCGGCGCTCGGCGACGATCTCGTCGACGAGGAGATGCAGATCGGCCAGTGCGCGGTTGAATTCGCGGTTGGCCGGCAGCGGCAGCCGGTACAGCGGCCCGAGCGGCACCACCATGCGCCGGTACATGCCCCGGAAGACGACGGCGAGGGCGGCGCACAGCCGTTCGGCGCGCTCGTCCATGTAGTCGCCGCGCAGCAGACAGCGCGCGGCGATGCGCACGGCGACCCGGAAGGACTCCGAGGTGCACTCGACGGTCTCACCGGGCTGCCAGCGCGCGGCCAGCGCGTGCGCCTCCTCCTCCATGATCGGGCCGTAGCCGGGGATGGCGTCCAGCCGGAAGGCGGGCTGGATGGTGCGCCGCTGGCGACGGTGCCGGGGCCCGTTGGCGGTGGCCACGCCCTCCTTGCCGAGCAGTCCCTCCAGGGACTCCCACAGCGGGCCGTCGATCTTGAAGTCGGGGCTGAGGGCGAGGGCTCCGGTGAGGTCGGGGGTGGTGACGGCGTAGACCGTCTTGGGGCCGAGCCGCAGCCGCACGACGTCGCCGTGCTCGCGCAGCCGGGACATGAAGGTGAGCGGGTCGCGGGCCAGTTTCCAGCCGTGGCCGAGCAGCGGTATCCCGCCTCCGGCGAGGGGCGGCTCACGCAGTTCCGGCGCTTCGGCCCCGAGGGGCCTGACGGACTCGACGGTCATTTCTCACCTGCCGCTTCGTTGTTGACGTACGGGGGTGTCGCACGGTCGTCCCAGCTGTCGACCCGGTAACGGCCGGACTCGTGGTGGAACCAGTACACGGAACTGAACCAGTTCCGCATATTTCCCAGGCATGCGCGTACGGCAGTGCCGAGTTCCTTTCCCCGGACGGTGCCGTCGGCGAGGCGGTCCGCGAACTCCAGCGCCTCCCGTTCGGCGACGAGGAATTCCTCGATGCAGCGCAGAACGCGGCGTCTGACTTCCGTGACAGCTTCTTCGAGTGTCAGCCCCTCATGGATGATGAGACTGATTCCGAGATTGTGGACCTCGTCGCCCGCAATTTCCTTGGGCAGCGAGCAGAGGTCGTTGTACCACGCGGCGAATTCCTGGCTCAGCAGTGCGGCCCGCCGGAATGCGGGGTCTTTCCGCACCCCGTCCGGGAGTTCGAGTTCCGCACTCGCCTCCAGCAGGTCGGTCCAGATCCAGTGCGCGAAGGTGAGGCGGCGCAGGGCGAGATATTCCTCCACCGTCGGGACGGTCCCCTCGACACGGTTGTGGAATTCCTGGTCGTACGCCTCGATGACGGTGTGGAAGTGCCGGGCGAAGCGGGCGTTCCAGGTCGCCGGAAGGAAGGAGTACAGCCGCCGGACGCTGTCGGCGAACCCCGCGACCAGGGGATCCGGGTGGTGCAGATGGGCCGCCGGGGAGTCCAGGGCCAGGTGCAGGCGCGCCCGCAACTCCTCCCAGGCGACCGCCCGGCCGTGCACGATGTCACGGTCGTGCCGGTCGTCCCAGACGAAGAACCAGGCGCTGTAGTCGGCTATCGCCTGCATGACCTCGTCGGGCGCGCCGATGTAGTAGCCGGCCATGAGGTCGGTGTAGCAAAGACCGTCGGCATATTCCTCCACCTTGTCGGCGGGCATCAGCCGTTTTTCCAGCAGCCAGGTCCTGGTCTTCTCCTGGAGCCTGGGCCAATAGCCGTGCAGTTGCCGGGGAAAGTCCTCTTCGATCACCGGCAGAGAGAGTGCTGGTGGGACCGCGAGCGCCGTCGTCGATGTGGTGCCGTGTGGGAATGAAGACACGAACAGACCCCTCTCAGCCGACCAGAGTGCGCACACCCCTCCCGCCGTGCCGGGCGTGCGCCGTTGCGTATCCCCGCACTTCCCATTCAGCACTACAACTGACCGTTCTGGGAACGGATTTGCTCCATTCACTACCCCGAGATGCCGAGACGCACCTCCTGTGTGACTGTTGTGGAGAGACTGCGGATGCTATGGGGTCGAACATGTGACGGACTGACGAACGGGCAGATGCGAGCGGCGCCCGCCCGGGATCAACTCCCCGGCGGGCGCCGCTGGTTCAAGATGTGGAGCATGGTCAGTCGTTCGCGACCACGGGGTAGCGGGGCTCGTTCTCGGCCATCTGCCGCAGCGCGTCCTTACGGTCCCGCTTGGAGAGACGGTCGATGTAGAGGTACCCGTACAGGTGATCCGTCTCGTGCTGGAGGCAGCGGGCGAAGTAGCCGGTGCCGCGCACCTTGATCGGATTGCCCTTCTCGTCCTGCCCGGTCACCTCGGCGTAGTCCGGACGGGCGAGCGGCATGTACGCCGTCGGCACCGACAGGCAGCCCTCGTTGCTGTCGTCCAACCGGCGCACCTCGGCGGGCAGTTCGACCAGCTCGGGGTTGCAGACGACACCGACGTGGCGCGCGCCCTCGTCGTCCGGGCAGTCGTAGACGAAGACCTTCAGGCCCACGCCGATCTGGTTCGCGGCCAGGCCCACGCCCTCGGCGGTGCGCTGACTGGCGAACATGTCGGCGACCAGCTGCTGGAGGTCCTCACCGAAGTCGGTGACGTCCTGGCACTCCTTGTGCAGCACCGGGTTGCCGACGACCGTGATCGGCCGGGAGGTCCCGGCCTCCCGCCACGCCCCCTCGCGCTCCTCGGTGTCCTCGGAGTCGATGACGAAGCCCTCGTCGTCCACGGGGAGCACGCCCGCGTGCTGCTGATCGGTGTCCTGCTGCGCCATGACCGACGATGCCTTCCTCAACAAAATCAGGGGGGTAGTGCTCTAACAGGGTAAGGGGCGGCGCCCCCTGAAGGGCGCGGGACGGTGTCGGTGCGCGGCTCCGCCGCGTGGGCGCGACCGGCCACAACGGACCCGCGCCCGGGAACGGCCTCAGCACACCTCTTCGAGATCCCGCCAGTCCCGCGAATCGGGTGAATCAGCCACCCACCCGTCCAGCAACCCCCTGACCAGCGAAGCCGGCGCAGCCACCCCGCACTCCCGCTCCGGCACCCAGAGCGACCCGTCGGTCCGGTGCCCCAGGGGCCCGGGATGACCGGGCTCGCTGTGGTCGTGGGGATCCAGGTGCTCACCGTCGCCCTCGTCCGCCGGCATCCGCGACTCCGAGCACATCCGGCACAGCAGCCGCACCGACGAGGACCAGTCCTCCGCCGCGAACCCCGCGTCGGCGGCGAGCTGCTCCAGCGCGTCCCGGTCCGCCTCGGTCGCCGCCTCCAGCAGCACCACCCAGGTAGGCACGGGCGACGGCGCCCACAGCTCGATCTCGTCGAAGACCGGGTAGGCGTGCCCGGCGGAGGTGGTCCGCTCGCCGTGCGGCACGCCGTCGTGCAGGACGACCTCGCCCCAGCGGCGCCCGGAGGACGGCAGCGGGATCGACAGCACCTCCAGCCGGGCCGGGTCGAGCCTGCGTCCCCAGACGACCTCGGCCTCGCCCTCGGGCGACAGCCGCACCGCCGCGCTGCCCAGGTCCATGCCGACGGGTTCGCCGGAGGCGGCCGCGCCGCCGGGCACCGGGAGCCCGTAGGCCTGCCAGGCGCGACGGGCCAGCGGCCAGTCCTGGAGTGCGGTGGCCGCGATGCCCACGTTCCACCAGTCGGGTGCGCCGGTCTCCCGGTCGAGCAGGGCGACCGCGCGCAGTCCGGCCGTGCGGGCCTGCTCCCAGTCGTGCCGGAACTTGTGCAGCAGGGCGAGGTTGAACCAGGACTCGGACAGCCAGGGCTCCAGGTCGGCGGCGCGCGTCAGCAGCGCGCCCGCGTCCTCGTAACGGCCGTCGCCGATCAGCGTGAACGCGCGGTCCGTGGCCTGCCGCCAGGAGGCGGAGGGCCGGTGCCGTCCCTTGCCGAAGATCCTCACGATTCCCGCCTGCCAGTTCCGTTTGGTGGGCTGGCCAGTGCCCCCGGACACTCTCTCTCCTTCGCATCCAACCACGTGCTGCCGGAAGGGCGCTCATTACCCATGGGTTACCCAGCCGCGGGCAGCGTCAGACAGTCTCCGGCGAGCACTCTGGCCAGCGCTTCCATCACGTCCGGCGCACAGTCCCCGGCCGTCCCGGGCCGCGGCTCCCCCAGGGCCTTCAGGGGCCCGCCGGGACCCGTACCCCGGGCCTTCACCTCGTACGCGTTCACCGCCCGGACGATCCTCGCGGCCGTCGGCTGCTCGCGGTAGGGCGGCCCGCCGCTCGACGACCACGGCGACCGCCGCGTCGCACGGCACGGCCGGGAAGAGCAGGCCGGCCGGCGGCAGCACATACGCCGGGCCGCTCCAGTCGGTGAACACGCCCTGCTTGCAGAGGGGTTGGAAGCAGCCTGCGGCGAACTTGACGGTGAGCACGCGGCGGGCCGGCTCGTCGGCGGTGGGGCCGTGGCCGCGCACGATGTGCGGTACACCGCCGAGCAGGGTGACCGCACCTCCCCGGAGATCCGTCAGGAGGGCCCTCGGGCGGGGAGGGAGGCGTCCGGGGCAAAGCCCCTCGGATGGGCACGTACGGGTGAGGGCGGCGAGTCCCGGCCGGGCCGGGACCCCTGTGCGGCCCGGGAGGTCAGGACTCCTGCGGCGTGACCGTGATGTCGTGCTCGGGCACCGCCTGCCCGGCGCGGATCAGGTCGAGCCGCCCCATGACCTTGGAACGCAGGTCGGTGGGCACGTCGTCATGCCCGCAGCAGCGCTTGACCAGCTTCTTCACGGCCTCTTCGAGCCCGTACTTCTCCAGGCACGGCGAGCACTCGCGGAAGTGCTGCTTGAACTTGTCGCGATCGACGTCCGGCATCTCACTGTCGAGGAACTCGTAGAGATGGTCGAGTACCTCACTGCAGTCCGTCTCGTGCGGCTCTCCGCAGCTCATGAGCCCGAGCCTTTCGCTTCGTTCGACTCTCCGGCGCCCGCCGGGACCAGTCCGCGTTCGCGGGCGTAGTCCTCCAGCATGCCGCGCAGTTGACGGCGGCCCCGGTGCAGCCGGGACATCACCGTACCGATGGGTGTCCCCATGATGTCCGCGATCTCCTTGTACGCAAAGCCCTCGACGTCCGCGAGATAGACGGCGATGCGGAATTCCTCGGGGATCGCCTGGAGGGCTTCCTTCACGTCCGAGTCGGGCAGGTGGTCGAGCGCCTGCGACTCCGCGGAGCGCAGACCGGTCGACATGTGCGACTCGGCGCGGGCGAGCTGCCAGTCCTCGATCTCCTCGGCCGCGCTGCGCTGCGGTTCACGCTGCTTCTTGCGGTACGAGTTGATGAAGGTGTTGGTGAGAATGCGGTACAGCCAGGCCTTGAGGTTGGTGCCCTCGCGGAACTGGTGGAACGACGCGTACGCCTTGGCGTACGTCTCCTGGACCAGGTCCTCCGCGTCGGCCGGATTGCGCGTCATGCGCAGCGCGGCCGAGTACATCTGGTCGAGGAATGCGAGCGCGTCCCGTTCGAAGCGCGCGCTGCGCTCGTCGGCGGACTCCGTGCCGGTGTCCGCGCTCATGCCCTGGCCCTCGGGCAGCTCCGCCTGGCCGTTGTCGGTCCCTGCGTCGGTCCCAGTGACCGGACCCACCTCCTCAAGATCCCGGGCGGAACCGAGTCCGGTCCCACTCGTTTCGGAGGATAGAACACGACCCGTGTCCGCCGCCGCCCGAATCGGCGCGCTCCTGGCCGCGTGCAGTACCGTCCAGTCCAGGTCAGAGCGGGTACTGCGGCTCGGGCAATACGTCGAACCCATGCGGCGGACTTCCTCTCCCACGACGCGTCTCGAATGCCGGGACGCCGGCACTTCTGTCCGCCTCAACCAAGCGGTGCCGCTCCGCATTCCCGGCCGTTCAGCCGAGTGACCCGGTCCACTCCACGACGGCGTCCGTGACGATCGCCAGCGCCTCGGCCTGGGTCAGCGGGGCCCGCTTCGGCACCGTCAGTCCGTGATCGCCCTGGGGCACCTCGACCAGTTCATGAGTGCCCTCGGGGAACTCCTCCGGTCTGCCGAACGGGTCGTTGCCGCCCTGGACGACGAGGGTGGGCACCCCGGCGCCGAGCAGTTCGGCGGCTCGGGACCTCTCGGGCCTGCCCGGCGGGTGCAGCGGGAAGCTGAGCGCGAGGACGGCGAGCGCGCCGAGCTCGGTGGCCGTGCGGCAGGCGACGCGGGCCCCGGCCGACCGGCCGCCGGAGACGACGGGCAGGCCGGGCGCGCTCACCGCGGGCCAGATGCCGCGCCAGCCGACGTCCAGGGTCTTCGGCGCGGTGGCGACCTTCCTGCCCGCGACCCGCCAGGGCTGTTCGACGAGGGCGACGCTCACCCCGTACTCGGGGAGCGTGTGCGCGAGGGCCTGGAGGTCGCGGGCCTCGATGCCGCCGCCCGCGCCGTGGCTGACGGCGAGGACGAGACGGGGCCGCGGCGCGGGATGCCAGGTGATCCGGGCGTCCCCCGCCTCGGTGCCGATGGTCTCGGTGGTCACGCCGGAAGAGGTGGTCACGTCAGAAGAGTGTGCCCTCTTCGGGGCCCTCCAGCTCCTTCAGCAGCTCCGGCCCGTTGTTGCGGACGTTGCTGACGGCTGTGCTCACCGGGTAGGCGCGCATCAGGCCGGCCGGCGGGGGCACGAGCAGCTCGCGCAGGCCGTCGGGGTCGGTGCGGGCGGGGTCCAGCCAGGCGTCCCAGCGGTCCGGGGTGAGCATCAGCGGCATACGCGGGTGGATCTCGGCGAGCACGTGCGGACCCTCGGCGGGCGACACGGCCAGCGGCGTCGTCTCGGCCTCGGTGGTGATCACCGAGCAGGTCGTCCACCAGGCCCTGGGGTGGTCGTCGGGCAGGGTGCCGTCCCGCCAGAACTCGTACAGCCCGGCCATGGCGAAGACCGACCCGTCGGCGGGCAGCACGAAGTAGGGCTGCTTGCGGGGACGCTTCTTCTTCCCCTCCACCTCCAGATCGCGCTCCTGCTTGCCGGTGACCCACTCGTAGTAGCCGTCGGCGGGCAGGATGCAGCGGCGGGCGGCGAAGGCGCGGCGGTAGGCGGGCTTCTCGTGCACGGTCTCCGCGCGTGCGTTGATCATCCGGGCCCCGCCCTCGGGCGTCTTGGCCCAGGACGGCACGAGCCCCCACTTCAGCTTGCGCAGCTGGCGAACCGGGCGCCGGTCGTCCGCGTCCTTCAGGGGACGGTCCAGGACGGCGTAGACCTCCTTGGTGGGCGCCACGTTGTAGTCGGGCTCCAGGGTCTCCTCGGGCTCCCACTTCTCGATCTCGAAGACTCCCGCGAGGTCCTCGGGCCTACGACTGGCTGCATACCGTCCGCACATACGTGCCACACTGCCAGACTCCGCACCAGGACAGGGAGCGACCCGGGAACATGGACAGCAGTACAGCGACCTCTCTGTGGGACGAACTCGTCGGCACCCAGACCGACCCGGATCTGTGGGTGGTGATCGCGACCCTGGTCGCCGCCGCAGCGGTGGTCCTCCCGCCCGGCCCCTGGCGCATCGCCCGCAACGCGATCACCATCGCCCACGAGGGCGGCCACGGACTGGTCGCGCTGCTCACCGGCCGCACCCTGACCGGCATACGTCTGCACTCCGACACCAGCGGCCTCACCGTCAGCCGCGGCAAGCCGCACGGCATCGGCATGATCCTCACCGCGGCGGCCGGCTACACCGCTCCCCCGCTGCTGGGCCTCGGCGGCGCGGCCCTGCTCGCCGCGGGCCGCATCACGCTGCTGCTGTGGCTGGCCACGGCGCTGCTGCTGGCCGTGCTGGTGATGATCCGCAACGCGTACGGGGCGCTCACCGTCGTGCTGACCGGCGGCACCTTCCTGCTGGTGTCCTGGCTGGCCGGGGCCCAGGTGCAGGCGGCGTTCGCGTACGCGGTGGTCTGGTTCCTGCTGCTGGGCGGTGTGCGGCCGGCGTTCGAGCTCCAGTCCAAGCGGCGCCGGGGAGGCGCGGGCGACTCGGACGCCGACCAGCTCGCCCGGCTGACGCACGCGCCGGCGGGGGTGTGGCTGTTCCTCTTCCACGCGGTGTCGCTGTGCTCCCTCGTCGGCGGCGGACGGTGGCTGCTGGAGCTGTGACGCGGCGGGGCTGCCCCGCCGGTCCCGCACGGGACGCGGTACGGACGTCGACCGCGGCGGTCGCGGACGGACCGCGGTACCGAGGTCGACGGCAGCGGTCCCGAACGGACGCGGTACGGAGGTTGACGGTGGCGGTCCCGCACGGGCCGCGGAGCCGTTCTCGATCAAGATCTCGCCTCGCCGTCAGCCACTAAAGTGGGGCCCATGACCGTGAACCCCGCCCACACCGCACTCTGGCCCGCCCCGCACGCGAGCGGAGCCGTCGACGCGACGGTCCACGTGCCGGGGTCCAAGTCGGTCACCAACCGCGCCCTCGTGCTCGCCGCGCTCGCGAGCGAACCCGGCTGGCTGCGCCGCCCGCTGCGCTCCCGCGACACCCTGCTGATGGCCGACGCGCTGCGCACGATGGGCGTGGGCATCGAGGAGGGCGTGGGCCCGGACGGCACCGGCGAGTTCTGGCGGGTCATCCCCGCCGCGCTGCGCGGCCCGGCCACGGTCGACGTCGGCAACGCCGGCACGGTGATGCGCTTCCTGCCGCCGGTCGCCGCGCTCGCCGACGGCCCCGTCCGCTTCGACGGCGACCCCCGCTCCTACGAGCGCCCCCTGAACGGCGTCATCGACGCCCTGCGCGTGCTCGGCGCCCGGATCGACGACGACGGGCGCGGCGCGCTGCCCCTCACCGTGCACGGCAGCGGTGCCCTGGACGGCGGCCGGGTGGAGATCGACGCTTCCTCGTCCTCGCAGTTCGTCAGCGCCCTGCTGCTGTCCGCCCCGCGCTTCAACCAGGGCGTGGAGGTCCGGCACACCGGGTCCACGCTGCCGTCGATGCCGCACATCCGGATGACGGTGGACATGCTGCGCTCGGTCGGCGCGCAGGTCGACACCCCCGAGTCCGGCGGCGAGCCCAACGTCTGGCGGGTCACCTCGGGCGCGCTGCTCGGCCGCGACCTGGTGATCGAGCCCGACCTCTCCAACGCCCAGCCGTTCCTGGCGGCCGCCCTGGTGACCGGCGGCAAGGTGCTGATCCCGGACTGGCCGGTCCGCACCACCCAGCCGGGTGACCGGCTGCGGGAGATCTTCACCGAGATGGGCGGCTCCTGCGAGCTGACCGAGTACGGCCTGGTGTTCACCGGTTCGGGTGCCGTGCACGGCATCGACGTGGACCTCGGCGAGGTCGGCGAGCTGACCCCGGGCATCGCGGCGGTCGCGGCCCTCGCGGACTCCCCCTCCACCCTGCGCGGCGTGGCGCACCTGCGGCTGCACGAGACGGACCGGCTGGCCGCGCTCACCAAGGAGATCAACGAGCTCGGCGGCGACGTCACCGAGACCGCCGACGGACTGCACATCCGGCCCCGCCGACTGCACGGCGGTGTCTTCCACACCTACGAGGACCACCGCATGGCGACGGCCGGCGCGATCATCGGCCTGGCGGTCGAGGGCGTACAGATCGAGAACGTGGCGACGACGGCGAAGACACTGCCGGACTTCCCCGACCTGTGGACCGGGATGCTCGGGGCGTAGGGACGCGGGGAACCACCATGCGCCGCTACGGCAAGCACACCGACGAGGACGACATCCGCCAGCGCCCCAACCGCAAGGGGAACCGGCCGCGGACGAACATCCGGCCCAAGCACGAGGACGCCGCCGAGGGCATGGTCCTCACCGTCGACCGGGGCAGGCTCACCTGCCTGGTCGACGAACAGCCCGTGATCGCCATGAAGGCCCGTGAACTGGGCCGCAAGGCCGCCGTGGTCGGCGACCGCGTGGCGCTCGTGGGCGATCTGTCGGGCAAGAAGGACACGCTCGCGCGGATCGTCCGCATCGAGGAGCGCGACTCGGTGCTGCGCCGCACCGCCGACGACGACGACCCGTACGAGCGGGTGGTCGTGGCCAACGCCGACCAGCTCGCCATCGTCACCGCCCTCGCCGACCCCGAGCCGCGGCCCCGGCTGATCGACCGCTGCCTGGTCGCCGCGTACGACGGCGGGCTGACCCCGCTGCTGGTGATGACCAAGTCGGACCTCGCCCCGCCGGACGAGCTGCTGGAGCTGTACGGCGATCTCGACATCCCGTACGTCGTGACCAGCCGCGAGGAGCTGGAGAGCGGCGGCGCGGCGGACCGGGTGCGCGAGCATCTGGCCGGCAAGGCCACGGCGTTCGTCGGCCACTCCGGCGTCGGCAAGACGACCCTGGTCAACGCGCTGGTCCCGGAGGACCGCCGTCGGCTGACCGGCCGGGTGAACGCGGTGACGGGACGCGGCCGGCACACCACCACCTCGGCGCTGGCGCTGCCGCTGTATGGGGCGGACGGCTGGGTGATCGACACACCGGGCGTGCGGTCCTTCGGGCTGGCGCACATCGACCCGTCGCGGGTGATCCACGCCTTCCCGGAGCTGGAGCCGGGCACCGAGGGCTGTCCGCGCGCGTGCAGCCACGACGAGCCGGACTGCGCGCTGGACGCGTGGGTGGCCGAGGGCCACGCCGACCCGGCACGGCTGTACTCGCTGCGCCGGCTGCTGGCGACCCGTGAGCGCAGGGAAGGTGACTGACTCCCGCGTTGTTTGACTCCACGCGAGTCCGGTAAGGGCATAATCGCAAAAGCCGGACCCCAAGAGCGAGTAAAGCCTGACGAACGGTCACAGAGCGTCGCAGAGCCAGGAGTTACGGGAGGAACAGCACATGGCGTGGCTGCTGGTCATCGTGGCGGGGCTGCTCGAAACCGGCTTCGCCGTCTGCCTGAAGCTGTCGCACGGATTCACCAGGCTCTGGCCCACCGTCGCCTTCGCGATCTTCGCACTGGGCAGTTTCGGCCTGCTCACGCTGTCGCTGCGCAAGCTCGACGTGGGTCCGGCGTACGCGGTGTGGACCGGCATCGGCGCGGCGGGCACGGCGATCTACGGCATGGCCTTCCTCGGTGACGTGGTCTCCACGCTGAAGATCGTGTCCATCGTGCTCGTCATCTGCGGGGTCATCGGACTCCAGCTGTCGGGCTCGGCGCACTGACCCCGGCGCCGGGCAGGACCCCGCGGACGAGGTCGGCGACACCGCCCTCGGCGGGCGGCGCCAGAACGCAGGACAGGGCGAGCCGTACCGCGACCTCGCAGGAGCGGGCCAGATCGGCGGTGTCCTGCCTGGTGCGGTACACGCCGGGGCCGGCGACGGCGGCGACGGCCCGGTCCCGTACGAGGGTCACGAAGTCGGCGGGCGAGGGCAGTGGCCCGTCGGCGCGGCGCTGCGCGGGCGTGACCGAGGAGGACCGCACGGCGGCGAGCGCGAGCGCGGGCAGCCGCTCGTTCCAGCAGCCCGTCAGCAGGGCTCTCACGAGCGCGTTGTCGCGGGCGGTGGCGGTGGTCCACTCGGCGGCGGCGGTCAGTTTCTCGCGGGCGTCGGGGAACGCGGCGAGGGCCCGCTCGACTCCCGCCAGATATCCGTCCGCCTCGCGCCGCACCAGCGCGCGGGCCAGGCCGTCCTTGCTCCCGAACTCGTTGTAGAGGGTCTGCCGGGACACTCCGGCCGAAGCTGCCACGTCCACCATCCGCACCGCGGACCACGCCCGCCGCGCCAGCGCCGTGTAGGCAGCATCCAGTAAAGATTCCCGCGCCGACGGCATCATCGCCTCCCGGGTTCCCACCACCTCTGCGCCCAGATTTGACGCGCCCAGGGCCCCTGTCAAGGGCCCCAGCCACAGGCATACGCGCCGCCGCCCCAGCCGCGGACATGCGCGCCGCCGCCGTAGCCGCGGGCATGCGCGCCGCCAGGGGCGGCACGGGTGGGCGCGGCGGCACCTCGCACCGCCGAGCTGCGCACCGCCCCTACCCGCCGACGACCGCGCAGCTCCCCGCGCCCCCAGGGCGCTGCCCCACCCAGCCGCAGGCATGCGCGCCGCCAAGGGCGGCCCGGGTGGGCGCGGCGGCACCTCGCCGACGCCGAGCTGCGCACCGCCCTCACCCCGGCCCGCCGACGGCCGCAGGGGTGGTCACGGTCGTAAACCGGGCGCAGGCTGCCGACGGCTGATCGCACAGTTCCCCGCCCCCCAGGGCGCTGCCCCCGGTGGCCCCCGCACCGTCACGCCGGATACGGTTCCCCACATGGCCGATTACCTCGACGACCTCCGCCTCGCCCACGTCCTCGCGGACGCGGCAGACGCGGCGACGATGGACCGCTTCAAGGCACTCGACCTGAAGGTCGAGACCAAGCCGGACATGACCCCGGTGAGCGAAGCGGACAAGGCCGCCGAGGAGCTGATCCGCGGACAGCTGCAGCGCGCCCGCCCGAGGGACGCGATCCTCGGCGAGGAGTACGGCCTGGAGGGCACCGGCCCCCGCCGCTGGGTGATCGACCCGATCGACGGCACCAAGAACTACGTCCGCGGCGTCCCCGTCTGGGCGACCCTGATCTCCCTGATGGAGGCCGCCGAGGGCGGCTACCAGCCCGTCGTGGGCCTGGTCTCCGCCCCCGCCCTCGGCCGCCGCTGGTGGGCCGCGAAGGGCCACGGCGCGTACACCGGCCGCAGCCTGGCCTCCGCCACCCGCATCCACGTCTCGGGCGTCTCCGGCCTCGCGGACGCCTCGTTCGCGTACTCCTCGCTCTCCGGCTGGGAGGAGCAGGGCCGCCTCGACGGCTTCCTGGACCTCACCCGCGAGGTCTGGCGCACGCGCGCGTACGGCGACTTCTGGCCGTACATGATGGTCGCCGAGGGTTCGGTGGACATGTGCGCGGAACCGGAACTCTCGCTCTGGGACATGGCGGCCAACGCGATCGTGGTGACGGAGGCCGGCGGCACGTTCACCGGACTCGACGGCCGGCCCGGCCCGCACAGCGGCAACGCGGCCGCGTCCAACGGCCTGCTGCACGACGAGCTGCTGGGGTATCTCGACCCGCGCGGATAGGGACTCGACCCGCGCGGACAGGAAACGGAATATCCGCCACGCGCCGTCAAACGGCCGCGCGCGCCCTCTTGTTGACCCGTTCTTGACCTGCCACCCTGAAAGTCCCCCCACTTGTGAACTTGTGAATCGATGAACAAGGGGCGGGACACTCCAGGAGGTGGCTCAAGCCCATGCTCGTCCGTGACGCCATGAGCACGATGGTCCTCACCATCGGCCCCAACCACACCCTTCGTCAGGCCGCCGCTCTCATGTCCGCCCGCCGGGTGGGCGCGGCCGTGGTGCTCGACCCCGATGCCGGCGGCATCGGCATCCTGACCGAACGCGACGTCCTCAACTCCCTCGGCCTGGGCCAGAACCCGGACACCGAACGCGCCCACGACCACACGACCACCGACGTCGTCTTCGCCGCACCGGCCTGGACGCTGGAGGAGGCGGCCCGCGCCATGACACACGGCGGCTTCCGCCATCTGATCGTGCTCGACGAGGACGGCCCGGCCGGGATCGTCTCGGTCCGCGACATCATCCGCTGCTGGGTACCGGCCCGGCAGCAGGTCCCCGCCTGACCCGTCCCGTCCGCCCGTACGGCCAGAACGGGCCGGGCCTCCACAGGGAGGTCCGGCCCGCACCCGGCGCCGAGCGGCGGCGGCGTCAGCCGCGCAGTGCCTCGACCGCGGCGCGGAGCCGCTTGCCGAAGTCCTCGTCCGCCCGGCGGAAGTTGCCGATCGCCCGCTCGACGATGTCGTCGCGCGTGACGCCGGCCATCGCGCCCGCCAGGTTCGCGACCAGCCGCTCGCGCTCGTCCTCGCCCATCAGCCGGTAGAGCGTGCCCGCCTGGACGAAGTCGTCGTCCTCGGCGTGCACGGGAGCCGCGTGGTCGCCGGTGGCGCTCCTCACCGCGACCGGCTGCCACAGCGGACGTCCGGTCTGCTGCGGGCCGCCGAAGCTGTTCGGCTCGTAGTTCTTCGCGCCGTCGTGGCGGCCGTCGTACAGATACCCGTCACGGGAGTTGGTGCGCGCCTCGGTGGCGTGCGGACGGTTCACCGGCAGGTGGTCGGCGTTGATGCCGACGCGGTAGCGGTGGGCGTCGCCGTACGCGAACAGCCGTCCCTGGAGCATCTTGTCGGGCGACGGACCGATGCCCGGCACGAAGTGGGCGGGCGAGAAGATGCTCTGCTCGACCTCGGCGAAGACGTTGCGCGGATTGCGGTCGAGCTCCAGCCGGCCGATCTCGAGGGGCGGGTAGTCCTCGTGCGGCCACACCTTGGTGAGGTCGAACGGGTTGAAGCGGTACGTCGCCGCGTCCGCCGCGGGCATGATCTGCACCTGCACGGTCCAGCTCGGGTACTCCCCGCGCTCGATCGCCCGGCGCAGGTCGCGCTGGTGCGAGTCGGGGTCCCTGCCCGCGAGGATCTCGGCCTCGGCGGCGGTCAGGTTCTTGATCCCCTGGTCGGTCTTGAAGTGGTACTTGACCCAGAAGACCTCGCCGGCCTCGTTGTTCCACTGGAAGGTGTGCGAGCCGTAGCCGTTCATGTGGCGGTACGACGCCGGGATGCCGCGATCGCCGAACAGCCAGGTCACCTGGTGGGTCGACTCGGGGCTCAGCCCCCAGAAGTCCCAGACGTTGTCGGCCTCCTGGCTGCCCGTGTACGGGTCGCGCTTCTGGGTGTGGATGAAGTCGGGGAACTTGATGGCGTCCTTGATGAAGAACACCGGGGTGTTGTTGCCGACGAGGTCGTAGTTGCCCTCCTCGGTGTAGAACTTCAGCGCGAAGCCGCGCGGGTCACGGACGGCGTCCGCGGCACCGAGGTTGCCGGCCACCGTGGAGAACCGCAGGAAGACCTCGGTCCGCTTGCCGACCTCGGAGAGGAACGCGGCGCGCGTGTACGGCGTCACGTCCGCCGTCACCGTGAAGGTGCCGTACGCCCCGGCGCCGCGGGCGTGCACGACCCGCTCGGGGATGCGCTCGCGGTTGAAGTGGGCGAGCTTCTCCAGCAGGAGCTGGTCCTGGACCAGAACCGGGCCGCCGGCACCGGCGGTCTCGCTGTTCTGGTTGTCGGCCACCGGGGCACCGGCCTCGGTCGTAAGCGGTCCCTGAGTCACGTGGGTCTCCTGCGCCATGTCGTGCTTGTCCTGTCCTTTGGCCAAAGCCGTTGTCGATCCTATACTGGACTAAGTCCAAATCCAGCTGGACTCTAACTTCACACCCGGTCGTGACCTGGTCCGTCTAGCTGTTAGGCTGATGCCATGAGCGACCTTCTTGAGCGGCTGCGCGGACGCGGATGGCGGATGACCGCGCAGCGTCGTGTCGTGGCCGAGGTCCTGGACGGCGAGCACGTCCATCTGACGGCCGACGAGGTCCACGCGCGCGCGGTGACACGGCTGCCGGAGATCTCCCGGGCGACCGTCTACAACACGCTGGGCGAGCTGGTCACCCTCGGTGAGGTGCTGGAGGTCTCGACAGACCGCCGCGCCAAGCGGTACGACCCCAACGCGCACCGTCCGCACCACCACCTGGTCTGCGCCCGGTGCGGCGCGATCCGGGACGTCCACCCCTCGGGCAACCCGCTCGCCGACCTCCCCGACACCGAGCGCTTCGGCTTCACGGTCTCGGACGTCGAGGTCACGTACCGGGGCGTGTGCCCGGACTGCGCCAAGGCGTGACGCTCACCACCACCGCAGCATGAGAAAAGGCCCCCGGCATCGGGGGCCTTTTCCATGTGCGTACGCCGCACACCGGCTCAGCAAACACCGAGGGCCGGAACCCTTTCGGATTCCGGCCCTCGGCCTTCAGTAGCGGGGACAGGATTTGAACCTGCGACCTCTGGGTTATGAGCCCAGCGAGCTACCGAGCTGCTCCACCCCGCGTCGGTGAACAGAACACTACGTCAGGGACGCACACGGAAGCAAATCCATTCCATGGAGGCACGCGGGCCCCACCACCGCCTCCGCGGGCATGCGTGCCGCCAAGGGCGGCACGGGTGGGCGCGGCGGCACCTCGCACCGCCGCGCTGCGCATCGCTTCAGGGTTGGCATGCGACGCCGTAGGCCCTGACGCCAGTGGGCGAGTACGGGCCGCGGTCGGCTGATCGCGCCGTTCCCCGCGCCCCTAAAGACGCCCGCCTCCGCGGGCATGCGTGCCGCCAAGGGCGGCACGGGTGGGCGCGGCGGCACCTCGCACCGCCGCGCTGCACACCCCCCTCGGGGTAGGCACGGCGGCGCCGCAGGCCCTGACGCCGGTGAGCACCCGCGGGCCGTGGCGGGCTGAGCGCGCAGTTCCCCGCGCCCCCAAAGACGCCCGCCTCCGCGGGCATGCGTGCCGCCAAGGGCGGCACGGGTGGGCGCGGCGGCACCTCGCACCGCCGAGCTGCACACCGCCCTCGGGGTCGGCACGGCAGCGCCGTAGGCCCTGACGCCGGTGAGCACGCGCGGGCCATGGCGGGCTGATCGCGCCGTTCCCCGCGCACCCAAAGGGGCGCTTCAGGAACCCCCGGCCAAGAAGACCTACGCCGAGAGTTCCTCGCGCAGGGCGTCCCGCAACCGCGCCGCCCGCTCCGCGACCTCCGCAGGGCCGAGCGACACCGCACGGTCGGCCCACCGCTGCCCCTCCGCGAGCTCACCCCGACGCGCATAGACGAGGGCCAGCCGCAACGCCGCCCGCCCATGCCCGGCGTCAGCCGCCCGCGTCCACCACACCGCCGCCTCCGGCTCACTGCCCTCCCGCGCCAGCAGCAGCCCGAGGTTGAACGCCCCGTTCCGGGACCCGGCCTCCGCCGCGGACCGGTACCACCGCGCCGCCTCGACGACATCGCCCCGCGCCGCGGCCAGCATCCCGACCCGCACCTGGGCCCGCCGATGCCCCTGGGAGGCGGCCCGCTCGTACCACTCCTCGCACTCCGACCGCTCCCGCACCGGCTCCCCGAGCTCATGCGCGGACACGGGCGGCCGACGCGCGTCCAGCAGCGCGGCCAGCCGATAGGCACCCTCCGCGCTGCCCCCGCCGGCGGCGCACCGCAGATGCCGCTCGGCCTCCTGCTCCTCACCGTCACGCAGACGCGCGATCCCGACCTGGAGCGCGGCCTCGGTGTGCCCGGCGGCCGCCGCCCGCTCGTACCAGCGAAGGGCCGTCACGTCCTCGCCCCGCCCGGCGTAGAGGATGCCGAGATTGAACGCGGCGTCCACGCTGCCGGCCTCCGCGGCCTTGGAGAACCACGGCTCCGCGCCCGTCTGATCACTGCCCTGGAGCAGCAGGACGGCCAGCGCGTTGGCGGCCTCGCGGTGCCCGGCGTAGGCCGCCCGCCGGTACCACTGCTCGGCCTGCGGGACACGGCCCTGCTCGGCGCAGAGCAGCCCGAGGTTGTACGCCCCGTTCACATCGCCCGCGTCCATCGCGGCCCGGTACCACCGCTCGGCCGTCTGCGGCTCACCACGCTCGGCGTGCAGCGCGCCCAGCGCGTTCGCCGCGTTGCCGTCGCCGTCCTGCGCGGCACGCAGCCACCACACGGCGGCGCTCTCGGTGTCCCCGGCGTCGCGCAGCAGGAAGCCCAGCGCGCAGGCGGCCCGCGCCTCGCCGTCCTTGGCGGAGGTCAGGTACCAGCGCCCCGCCTCCTTCAGGTCGCCGCGCCGCTCGAGGATCGCGCCGAGGTGGAGTGCGGCTCGCCGGTGCCCGCGCGCGGCGGCCTGCCGGTACCACTGCTCGGCCTCCTCCGCGCAGACGCCGGACACCTCGCAGACGCCGGACACCTCGCAGACGCCGGACACCTCGGAGCCGCCGGGCTCACCGGAGACGCCCGTCATGACACCGTTGTCGGGCCCGGCTTCCCCCTCGGGCGCCCCCCTGCGGTCGAGCGCCCTGGCCAGGCGGTACGCCGCCTCCCGGTGCCCGCGCTCGGCGGCGGCGCGGAGCCACCGCTCGGCACCGGCGTCCCCGCGGTGCTCCAGCAGATCGGCGAGCGCGTAGGCGCCGAGGGCGTGGTCCTGCTCGGCGGCCTGGCGCAGCCAGTACTCGGCGGCGGGCTCGTCGCCGCGCTCACGGTGGTGGCGGCCCAGCGCGTGCGCGGCGGGCGCGGACCCGGCGACGGCGGCGATCCGCCACCATCCGGCGGCCTCGTCGGCGTAACCGCGCTGATGCAGCAGGACACCAAGATTGTTGGCCGCGGCCCGGTCGCCGGCGGCGGTCGCGGCACGCAGATGGGGCTCGGCTCCGTCGAGGTCACCGCGGCGCAGCAGCATGGCCCCGAGGACGCTCATCGCCTCGACGTCCCCCGCCTCTGCGGCGATCAGGTACTGCGCCTCCTCCGCCGCGTCGCCCGTTTCGTCCCGTTCCGGGCCGGGTTCCACGCGGCCGGAAGGCTGCACAAATCGCCCTGTCTCCAACAGAGTTGCCTTGTCCCCCATAACGTCCATCGTCGCACCACCTGCAACCTGGGTACACCCGGTATATCGCAGCCCGTGAGGTCACTTCAGCGTTTTGTCGACATGCCCACAGAGAGACAAGTCAAACACAGTTCGCTCAACTCCCCACGGCGGCGCGACGATCCCCCACGTATCTGCACATGCGTTCGCACACCACGAAGGCCCGGATCCTGTATCGGATCCGGGCCTTCGCCCGTCGACGTCATACCGTCGACTTCAGTAGCGGGGACAGGATTTGAACCTGCGACCTCTGGGTTATGAGCCCAGCGAGCTACCGAGCTGCTCCACCCCGCGTCGTTGTGGTGCAACCGTATCACGACGCGGGACGGGCTCTTTCAACAATTCCCTGCTCAGCCGCTCGGGCTGCTCGTGGGCTTCGGACTGCCCGCCGGGCTGGGACTGCCGGAGGGCTTGGGGCTGCCGGTCGGGCTGGGGCTGCTCGTGGCGCCGCCGCCGGCCTTGGACTGGGCCTCCTCGGCGCGCTTGAGGGCCGCCTCAAGATCCGCCTGCGCCTTGCCGTACGCCTCCCAGTCGCCGTTCTTGAGGGCTTCCTGGCCCTCGTCGAAGGCCTTCTGGGCGTCGTTCAGCGCCTGCTGGACCGTCGGGTTCTTCGACGTCGGCGGCTGCTCGGTGTCGTCACCGCCGTCGTCCGGCGGCTCGGGCGTCGAACTCTCCGCGCCGAACACCTTGTTGAGGGCCGCGTCGAGCGTGTCCTCGAAGGCCGTCTGGCCACCGTAGGTCACCAGCACCTTGCGCAGCAGCGGGTACTTCAGTCCGCCACCGCGGACGTAGACGGGTTCGACGTAGAGCAGTCCGCCGTCCAGTGGCACCGTCAGCAGGTTGCCGTACTCGACCTCGGAGTCGCCGCCTCTCAGCAGCCTGATCGACTCGGCGATGTCCTGTTCGGAGTTGAACTGGCTCTGCACCTGTTTCGGTCCGTCGACCGTGGTGCTCGTCGGCAGTTTCAGGATTCTGATCTTGCCGTAGTCGCCGGTTCCTGCCTCGGCGTCGACCGCCATGAACGCGCTGAGGTTGTCGCGCCCGTTGGGCGTGAACGTCGTCGTCAGCGAGAACGCCTGCGCCTGCTGGTCCGGCATCTTCATGCTGAGGTAGTACGGCGGAACCGCGTTGCCCGACTTGTTGGTCGGGTCGTCCGGCACCTGCCACACCTCGCTGCCGCTGAGGAAGGTGTCGGCGTCCTTGACGTGGTAGCGGGCGAGCAGTTCACGCTGGACCTTGAACAGGTCCTGCGGGTACCGAAGATGCGCCATCAGGTCCTGCGAGATGGCGGTCTTGGGCTCGACCGTGTCCGGGAACGCCTTCATCCAGGTCTTCAGGACCGGGTCCTGGGTGTCCCACTGGTAGAGCTTGACCTCGCCGGTGTACGCGTCGACGGTCGCCTTCACCGAGTTGCGGATGTAGTTGACCTGGTTCTGCTGCGCCACCACCGCGCGCGAGTTGTTCGTCGCGGTCAGCGAGTCGGCCGTGGTGTCACCGAGCGTCGTACGCGAGGCGTACGGGTAGCCGTTGGTGGTGGTGTAGGCGTCGACGATCCACTGGATCTTGCCGCCCACGATGGCCGGGTAGGCGTCGCCGTCGATGGTCAGCCACGGGGCTACCGCCTCGACACGGTCCTTCGGAGTGCGGTTGTAGAGGATGCGCGAACCCTCGCCGATGGCCCCGGAGTACAGGATCTGCGGCTCGCTGAACGCCACCGCGTACGCGGCCCGGTTGAGCGGGTTGGAGAGGTTGACGCCGCTCTTGGCCTTGTAGCTGTACGTCTTCTCGCCGCTGTCGTCGGAGTAGTCGATCTCCTTCTGGGGACCGCCGACGATCGAGTACGTGTTGGTCTTCTCGCCGTAGTACACGCGCTGCTCGTACGTGCCGAGGTCGCCCTTGGAGGGCAGGTCGGACTCGGTGAAGACCGGGCGGCCGTCGACGTCGGCGGTGGTGCCCTTGGCGGCGACCACGCCGTAACCGTGGGTGTAGCGGAAGTGGTTGTTGATCCAGTTCTGCTTGTCCACGCCGCTCAGGTTCAGCTCACGCAGGCCGATGACCGTGTCCTGGTCGGTGCCCTTGTCGTTGTAACGGTCGACGTCCAGGTTGGTCGGGAACGCGTAGTACTTACGCATCTGCTGGAGCTGCTGGAACGTCGGCGAGACGATGTTCGGGTCCATGATGCGGATGCTGGCCGTGGCGTCGACGTCGTCGCGCAGCTTGGACTGGTCCGCGGTGTTGCCCTTGCCCGAGTAGTCCGTGACCTGGGCGCCGTCGATGCCGTACGCCTCACGCGTCGCCTTGAGGTTCTTCTCGACGTAGGGCGCTTCCTTGGCCTGCTCGTTCGGCTGGACCTGGAACTTCTGGACGATCGCCGGGTACAGGCCGCCGATGAGGATCGCCGACAGGACCATCAGACCGAAGCCGATCACCGGCAGCTGCCAGGTGCGCCGCCACAGGGTGGCGAAGAACAGCAGCGCGCAGATGACGGCGATGCAGAACAGGATCGTCTTGGCCGGCAGATAGGCGTTCGCGTCGACGTAGCGCAGACCGGTCCAGTTGTCCGTGGCCTTGAAGTCGCTGGACTTCACCGCCAGGCCGTACCGGTCGAGCCAGTACGCGACGGCCTTCAGGGCGACGAACACGCCCAGCAGCACCGACAGATGGCCGGTGGCCGCGGCCGTGGCGCGCGCTCCCGGGCTGGTGATGCGCAGCCCGCCGTACAGGTAGTGGGTCAGCGTGGCGGCGATCAGGGAGAGGATCGTGGCGGCGAAGCCGAAGCCCAGCAGGAAGCGGTACCAGGGCAGGTCGAAGGCGTAGAACGACACGTCGAGGTGGAACTGCGGGTCCTTCGTGCCGAAGGAGACGCCGTTGACCCACATCAGCCAGGTCCGCCACTGGCCGGAGGCGGACGCGCCGGCGATCAGGCCCACCAGAGCGGTGACCGCGAGCAGCAGCCACTTCTTGTAGGGCGCGATCCCCATCCGGTAGCGGTCCAGGCTCTGCTGCTCCATGGACATGGCGCTCAGCGGCGGGCGCAGCCGGTGGGCCAGCCAGATGTTGAAGCCGACCGCGAGAGCCATCAGCAGGCCGAAGACGAAGAACAGCCCGATCTTGGTCGACAGCGTCGTGGTGAAGACGGACGAGTAGTTGACCGACCGGTACCAGAGCCAGTCCGTCCAGAAGCCCGCGAACATGGTGAACGTCATGCCGAGCACGGCAAGGACGCCCAGTGTCATGAGCAGGGTCCGGACACGCCGGGACGGGCGGCCCACTCTGATCCGTGGCCCCGTCGGGCCTCCGCCGCGGTCCGGCATCTGGAAAGCCAAGGTGCGCACCTCGAAGTTCGCTGTTGGTCGGTCAGGCCCCCGGGTGGGATGGCCGTCGGTCGGGCCCCGTGATCGTAGGCCCACACCTATGCAACTTACTCACGCTTTACTCGGTTCCCGATTCAGGTCACGAACCAGGCAGGATTGTGACCATGTCCAACACACCCATGGCGGCGAGCCCGCTCACCCGGGCCGTACTCGAGATCGACGAGTACGCCTCCGGCCTCGGCTGGGACCAGCCGGCCCGCCTCTTCGCCCTTGTAGACACCACGCGGCTGCGGACCCAGGAGCCCGCGCTGGCGGAACAGCTCGGCCTCGGGGACGAGCCGGAGACCACCGGTCTCACCCCGATCGAGCAGGACGAGATTCCGACGGACAAGGCGCTCGACGAGTTCCTCGGCACCATCGCCTGGCCCGACGCCGTGGTCGGCTGCGCGCTCACCGTCGAGCGGCTGATGCTGCCCCCGTCCGCGGAGGCCCAGGTTCCGGACAATCTCGGCGAGGCCCAGCTGGCGAAGTGGGTGGCCGGCCACCCCGAGCGCCAGGAGGTCCGGATGACGGTCGCGGTGCTGCGTGACGGCTCGCGCGACTCGGCGCTGCGGCTGCGCGAGAAGGACACCCCGACCGAGGTGCTGACCGGGCCCGATCTGGTGCCGGGGCTCGCGGAGGCACTCGCGGCGACGTTCGAGGACTGAGCGCGGACCGTCGTACGCCGCGCCGCGCCAGAAGGACGCCGGGGGCGCCCCTGTTTCAGGGGCGCCCCCGGCGTTGTCCGTCCGTGGTCAGCCTGTCGTGCACTTCGGCAGGGCGTCGGCGTCGCCGGAGCGGATGGCCTCCAGGGCGTCCAGGGCGTCGCCGATGGTGCCCACCTTCACCAGGGTCAGCCCCGAGGGGACGTCCTTGGCGGCCGAGGCGCAGTTCTCGGCGGGCGTCAGGAAGTACTTCGCGCCCTTGTCGCGGGCGCCCACCGTCTTCATCTCGATGCCGCCGATCGGACCGACCTTGCCGTCGTCGTCGATGGTGCCGGTGCCCGCCACGAACCGGCCGCCGGTGAGGCTGCCCGGCGTGAGCTTGTCGTAGATGCCGAGCGCGAACATGAGGCCGGCGCTGGGGCCGCCGACGTCGGCGAGCTTGATGTCGATGGCGAACGGGAAGGTGTGGTCGGTCCCGGCGGAGATGCCGACGATCGCGCGCTTCTCGCCGTCGTCGGCGGAGGTCGCCGTGGTGATCGTGACCTTCTTGGTCTCCGTCGGCGTCCGCTTCTCCTTCTCCGCGGCTGCCTGCTCCTTGGCGGGCACGATGGTGAAGACCACGTCCTCGCCCGCCTTGTGCCTGGTCACCAGTTCCGCCACGTCGGCCGGCTGCTTCACCGCCGTACCGTCCACCGCCTTGATCACGTCACCGGCGTGCAGCGCGCCCTCGGCCGGCGAGTCCTTCACGACCGTCGCGACGACCACCCAGGACTTCACGGGGACGTCCAGCTCCTTCAGGGCGGCGACCTTGGCGCTCTCCTGGGACTGGCTGAACTCCTCCGCGTTCTCCTGGGTCGACTGCTCCTCGGTCTTGCCGTCCGGGTAGAGCGTGTCGTGGGGCACGACCTTGTTGTCGTGCGCGAGCCAGCCGTAGACCGCCTCGACCAGGTTCATGCGGTAGTCGGCGCTGGTGACGCGGACGGTGGTCATGTTGAGGTTGCCGGTCGTCGGGTAGGTCTTGCGGCCCGAGATCTGCAGCACCGGCTCGCCGTCGTGATCGCCGAGAGTGTTCACCGTGGGGCCCGGCGACATCTCCGAGTACGGCACTTTGATGAGCACTCCCGCGCACAGGAGCGCGATCAGCATCAGGGTGGAGGCGAGCATCGTCGCGGTGCGGCGTGGCATGCCAAGACAGTACGTGACGAGCCTGTCGGAGCACCGTCAGGGCCGCGGTCAGCCGCCCGTGTGGGACTTCTCCATCGCCGCGCGGAAGCGGGCGTACCCGTCGAGCTCGGGGCCGTCACTGCGTGTTCTGCGGGTCCGGTTGGCCCAGCTGCCCCACAGGCCGGCGCCGATCGCGGCCACCAGCGGAATCAGCAACCAGGCGAGTGCCGCCATGCCGACCTCCCAACCCCACACCCGTGCGCGACTTACTGATCAGCAGATTAATCATCCGCACTGACAACGCTCACGGCAGGGGTGGGGTTACGCAACCGGGGATCCACCGGGTGACAGGCGCCACGGGGCTCAGCAGGCCCCGACCCACTCCTCGGTGCCGTCGGAGAACTTCTGGTGCTTCCAGATCGGCACCTCGTGCTTGAGATCGTCGATCAGCTTCCGGCACGCCTCGAAGGCCTCGCCGCGGTGCGGGCAGGACACGGCGACGACCACGGCGAGGTCGCCGACCTGGAGGTCGCCGACGCGGTGCACGGCGGCGAGGGCGCGTACGGGGTACTCGGCCGCGATCTTCTCGGCGATCCTGCGCATCTCCGCCTCCGCGGAGGGGTGGCAGGAGTAGCCCAGCTCGTCCACGTCCGCGCCGCCGTCGTGGTTGCGCACGGTTCCCACGAACAGGGCCGTGCCACCGGCCGCGGCGTCGCCCACCGCGGCGAAGACCTCGTCCACGGAGAGCGGGGTCTGCCTGATGCCGATCAGCTTGATGGGGTCCTGGGCGGGCTGCTCGCCGGGGTGATCGTTCATGGCTGCCATGCGTCCATCGTGCCCCACGGGGGTGGGGGGCGTGAATGCGGCTATCCGCTGGGGGGTGGGTGAGGGGTTTGGAGGTACGTACGGGAGGGGGTTGTGGGGGGGTGTGAGTGTGTGCGGGTCGGTGTGTGCGGAGGTGGGGGGCGGTCGCGCAGTTCCCCACGCCCCTTGGGGGTGGCCTGGGGCGGTGGGTGCGGGTTGTGGTGGGTTGTTGGCGCCGTTCCCCGCGCCCCTGGAGGGTGGCCTGGGGTCGTGGGTGGGTGCCGGGTGTCGTGGGTTGTTCGCGCCGTTCCCCGCGCTCCTTGCGGGTGGGTCAGATTCTGCGGCGGGCCTTTCGGGCTCGGCGTACGACCGCCGCCGCGCCCAGGAGGGCGACCGTCGCGCCCGCCGCGCCCGCGGCTGTCGCGTCCTTGCGGCCCAGTCGGCGGCCGGCGACGGTGTGGCGGCCGGACACCTCCTCCAGCAGCTCGGCGAGGACCTCCTCGTTGGTCCACTGCGGCCGCCACCCGGCACCGTGCAGCCGGCTGCCGCTCACCACCCAGGGGTACATCGTGTAGGCGAGGTCACCGGCGGGCGACGGCGTGAGGCCGATGCGGTGCAGCCGGGCCGCGGCGCCCAGGGCGACCGCCGACGGCAGCTCCATGCGCCGGATGCCGCTGAGCTCCTCGACCTCCTCCTGCTCCAGCCAGCCGTCGCAGCCGACGGCGAGCTCCCCGTCCGCCTTCTCCAGGACGGTGTACTCCAGGGCGCTGCACAGATCCTCGACGTGGCAGAACTGCCAGGCCGGCCGCGACCCGGCCACCACGAGCAGCCGCGGCGACTCGAAGTACCTGGTCAGCGCGGTGTCCGTGCCGCCGACCAGGATCGCGGGGCGTACGACGGTGACGTTCAGGCCGGGATGCGCGCGGGGCGCGCGGCGCGCGAGCCGCTCGATCTCCAGCAGGTCCCCGACACCGGTCGCCTCCGCGGTGGCCCGCAGCTCGGCGTCCTCGGACAGCGGCAGCTCGTTGTCCTCAAGGGCGCCGTAGACCATCGAGGAGGTGCACAGCACGACCCGGTGCACCCCCGCCGCCGCGGCCGCGGTCAGCACGGTCTGCGTACCGCGCACGTTGTACGCCGTCCGCGCGGCCGGGTCCGTCTCCAGGTCCAGGTCGAGCGCCAGGTGCACCACCACGTCGGCGCCCCGCAGCTTGTCCGCGATCGCCGGGTCGCGCACGTCGAGGATGTGCCACTGGGCCTCCGCGCACGGCCCGCGCCGCTCGTCGATGGCGATGACCTGCTTGATCTCCTCCGACGCGGCGAGCCGCTCGGTCAGCATCGCGCCCACGCCGGACGCGGCGCCGGTGACCGCGACGACGGGCCCGCGCGCGGCGGGAGAGGTTGAGAGGTTTCGCGCTGCGCGAACCTGCGGGTCTGGGGAACTCACCGGGTGTCTCCAGCGGTTGTCTTCAATACGGGCGCGAGTGACGCGTACGTACCAGCTGGCATCCATCCTGCCGCAGGCCTTCTGTCGGCGAAGCACCGAGGCCCCAACCGCCCGCGGTGTCTACGCTGGGTGGTGTTGTCGGGCAGTCGTGCCGTCGGGAAAGAACCGATGGCCTTACCAGCCGAGGAATCCCGTGAGTGACACCCCATTCGGATTCGGCCTTCCGCCGGAGGAGCCGGAGGACGGCGACGAGGGCAAGAAGAAGGACCAGCAGAGCGGTGGTGGTCAGGGACCGGCCAACCCGTTCGGTTTCGGGCTGCCCGGAGCCGGAGGCATGGGCGGCGCGGACAATCCGCTCGCTGCCATGTTCGGTTCGCTGAACCCCACCGACCTGGGGGCCGCGTTCCAGCAGCTGGGCCAGATGCTCTCCTACGAGGGCGGCCCGGTGAACTGGGACATGGCCAAGCAGATCGCCCGTCAGACGGTCTCCCAGGGGACTTCGGACGGCGTGAAGGACGCGAGCGTCGGCCCGGCCGAGCGGACCGCGGTCGAGGAGGCCGTGCGTCTGGCGGACCTGTGGCTGGACGACGCCACCTCGCTGCCGTCCGGCGCGGGCATCGCCCTGGCGTGGAGCCGTGCCGAATGGGTCGAGGCCACCCTGCCCGCCTGGAAGGAGCTGGTCGACCCGGTCGCCGAGCGCGTCGGCGGTGCCATGGGCGACATCCTGCCGGAGGAGATGCAGGCCATGGCCGGCCCGCTGATCGGCATGATGCGCTCGATGGGCGGCGCGATGTTCGGCACCCAGATCGGACAGGCCGTGGGCGTGCTGGCGGGCGAGGTCGTCGGTTCGACCGATGTCGGCCTGCCGCTCGGCCCCGCCGGCAAGGCCGCGCTGCTGCCGGTGAACATCGAGGCGTTCGGCAAGGACCTGGGCGTCCCGAAGGAGGAGGTGCGGCTGTATCTCGCCCTGCGCGAGGCCGCCCACCAGCGTCTCTTCGCGCACGTGCCCTGGCTGCGCTCGCACCTGTTCGGCGCGGTGGAGGGTTACGCGCGCGGGATCAAGGTCGACACCGCCAAGCTGGAGGACGTGGTCGGCCAGTTCGACCCGCAGAACCCCGAGGAGCTTCAGCAGGCGCTCCAGCAGGGCATGTTCCAGCCGGAGGACACCCCGGAGCAGAAGGCCGCCCTGGCCCGGCTGGAGACGGCTCTGGCGCTGGTGGAGGGCTGGGTGGACGCGGTGGTCCACGCCGCCGCCAAGCCGCGTCTGTCGTCCGCCGACGCGCTGCGCGAGACCCTGCGTCGGCGTCGCGCCACCGGTGGTCCGGCCGAGCAGACGTTCGCCACGCTGATCGGCCTGGAGCTGCGCCCGCGTCGGCTGCGCGACGCGTCCCGCCTGTGGGCGTCCCTGACGGACGCGCGCGGTGTGGACGGCCGTGACGCCCTGTGGGCCCACCCGGACATGCTGCCCACGGCCTCCGATCTGGACGACCCGGACGGCTTCGTGCACCGCGAGCACCTGGACTTCTCCGAGCTGGACAAGATGCTCGGCGAGGCGGCGGGCGGCTCCGCCGACAAGCCGGACCTGCGCAAGAAGGACGACGACAACAAGGACGACGACAGCAAGGGCGACGACACCGAGTGAGCCTGTACGACGACGCGGTCCTCGTGCTGAAGGGCTACGAGGACCAGCCGGAGCTGTGCCAGGCCTACCTGGACCAGCTCGCCGCCCACCCGGACGGCATGTGGAAGGCCTGCGAGACGGGCCACCTCACCGCCAGTGCTCTGGTGATCGACCCCTCGCGCCGACGCGTGCTGCTGACCCTGCACAAGAAGCTCGGCATGTGGCTCCAGATGGGCGGGCACTGCGAGCCGGGTGACCCGACCGTGGAGGCCGCCGCCCTGCGCGAGGCCACCGAGGAGTCGGGCATAGCGGGCCTGACGCTGCTGCCGGGCGGCCCGGTGCGCCTGGACCGGCACGCCATCCCGCCGCCCTGCAACTGGCACTTCGACGTCCAGTACGCCGCGCTGGCCCCGGCCGGGGCGGCCGAGACGATCAGTGACGAGTCGCTCGACCTGCGCTGGTTCGCGTACGACGAGGTGGCCGCTGTGGCGGACGGCTCGGTCGTCCAGCTGCTCGAGGCGACCCGCGCCCGGCTGTGAACCCGTAGAACGTACGTAGGACGAAGGCAGGACGACGAACGCCCGGCCGGGAATGCGTAAGGGGTGGCCTCTTAGAAGCCACCCCTTACGTCTGTTTTCCGGACGGTCAGCTCCAGACGTTGCCCTGGTTCTGACCGCGGGCCCCCTGCTGGCCCATGCCGTACTGGGCGGCGAGGCCCTGGCCGATCTGGGCGTTCTGCGGCGGCAGCAGTTCGCTGGGCTGGACCAGGGCGTAGCCGCTGCCCATGAAGCTGAGCTCCCAGCCCTCACCCGTGTTGCCGCGCCGGCGCCACACGCCCGAGGAGTGCGTCTGGGCCTGCATCTGCACCCGCAGCGAGGTGGACCAGGCGACGATCGCGTCGGCGTCGCAGTTGACGTACTTGTCCGGGGTGACCTGCATCAGCAGCGGGGCACCGGAGGTCATCAGGGCGACCTTGCCGCGGCCCGTGATGTTGAGCTGGTACTTCCCGGAGCCGGAGATGCCGTACTGGCTGTCGACGGCGATCACCTCGTGGTGCAGGCTGGAGTCCATCGCCAGCACATAGCTGGAGTCGACGGTGAGACCGTCCTGGTCCACGTCCATGAGGTGGACGTGCTGCTTGAGGTTGGCGAGGTAGACCGTGCCCTGCCCGTGGCAGCGCATCAGGTCCAGGCCCTCGCCCGTGTGGGCGCGCGACCGGCGCTGGCTGTTGTTCTCGAACTCGGCGTCGAACTCGACCATGCCCTGGTAGGCGACCATCGTGCCCTTGCGGGCGAGGATGTCGTCGTGGCCCTCCAGGGTCACGCGGAGCATCTGCTTGTTCTGCAGCGCCCAGCGGTCCTGGGTCTGCTGGTCGTTGTAGGCGAAAAGCGGACTCTGCATGGTGGTGCTCCCCCTCAGCCCCGGAACCGGAGACGGTCGGTGCTGTCCTCGCTGGGCTGGACGACGACGATGCCCTGGCCGGAGAAGGCCATCTGGTAGGCCTCGCCGCTGCCCCGGCCGATCAGCGACTGCGCCTTGAAGCTGCGCTTGCCCTTGACCTTGAGGTTGGGCGACCAGGCCACGAGCGCGTCCGGGTCGACGTACGTCTCGTCCTCGCCGCCGCCGCAGTCGACGACGATCGGCTTGCCGCGCGAGGTCAGGGCGACCCAGCCCTGGCCGGAGATCTTGGTGTTCCACAGGCCCTGGCCCGCGAACTTCGCCAGCCCCTTGACCCGCTCCACGCCCCAGGTCAGGTGCGCGTCGAAGGCCAGCAGGTTGGTGGCGTTGACGGAGATCCCGTCGCCGTTGAGGTTGATCACGACCACGTTGGCGCCGTAGTCGGCCAGGTAGAGCAGGCCGTCGCCGGAGCACTTCATCAGCGGCGCGCCCTCACCGGTCGCCCAGTCACGGGCGACCTGGCGGACGGCGGGCGGGTTGGGCTCGTACTGCACGAAGCCCTCGTAGGCGACCATCGAGCCCACACGCGCGAGGAGGTCGTGCCCGGTCTGCATGGCGACCTTCAGCATGTGGTTGCCGTGGTTCTCCATGCGGGCGGTCACCGGCGCGGGAGCGAAGCCCGCGAGCGGCTGGTTCATGTCGGGCTCTCCCTCAGATCTCGTACGGCTGGACGACGATGAAGTTGCCGGGCGCGCCCCGGAACTGCAGGTTGGTGCTCTCGCCGGTGTCGCCGGGGTAGGCGTTGCGGCGCATACGGACCTGGCTGGAGACGACCACCTGGGCGGCGGCGGACCAGGCGACGACCGCGTTGCAGTCGGCGAACGTCGTCGGGGTGACCGGCAGGACGACGGGCGTGCCGTGGGTCTTGACGATGATCGTGCCGGTGCCGGTGAACTGCATCGTGAACAGCGCGCCGCCGGGGATGCCGTGTCCCTCGATGCGGCGGACCTCGTGCTGGAGGCTCTCGTCGAAGGCGAGGACGTTCTCCGCGGAGACGCAGAGGCCGTCGCCCTGGAGCTCGATGGGGTGCAGCATCGTGGAGTTCTCGGCGAAGAAGACCTGGCCCTGGCCGGTGCAGCGCATCAGCTGCATCTCCTGGCCGGTCGCGTTGCCGGTGATCCTGCCCGCGAAGCCCGCGCCCTTGTAGCTGAAGTCGACCTTGCCCTGGTACAGGACCATGCTGCCCTGGCGGGCGAGCACCGGCTGGCCGCCGATGCCGAGGTCGACGCGGACCATCTTCTTGTTCTGCGGCGTCCAGCGCTGGCCGGTCGGCGTCTCCCGGAACTGCTGGAGCGCGCCCGCCACACCGGGGGCTCCCTGCGGGGCGCCCTGGGGGGCTCCGTAGGGCGCCTGCTGGCCGGGGACAGGGGCCTGTCCGTAGCCGGGGGGCTGCTGCTGGCCGTAGCCCGGCGGCTGCGGCGGCTGGCCGTAGCCCGGCGGCGGGGGCGGGGTCTGGCCGTAGCCCGGCGGCGGCGGGGTCTGGCCGGGCACCGGCTGGCCGTACCCGGGCTGGGGCGGCTGGCCGTACGGCTGCTGCGGCTGGGGCGGCTGACCGTAGGGCGCCGGGGGCGGCGGCGGAACGGTGCCGCCGGGCGGGGTGTGCAGGGGCGCGACGATGGTCGGCGCGGTGTGCACCTGGGGCGCCGGCGCCGGGGGCGGCGTGGCTCCGGGCGGCGGCGCGAAGCCCTGCGCGGCCGGCTGGGGAGCCGGGGGCGCGGCCGGGGCGCCGAAGGAAGGCTGCGGTGCGGGGGCCGGAGCGGCCGGCGCGCCGAACGCCGGCGCCGCGAAGCCGGGCGTGGCACCCTGGGCCGGGGGCGCCTGCGGTGCGGGCGTCTCCTCCTCCATCACCTCGCCGCCGAAGTTCTTCAGCAGCGCCTCGAGGCCGCCGTCGAAGCCCTGGCCGACGGCGGCGAACCGCCACACGTCCTTCAGGTAGAAGTCGCCCAGCATCACGGCGCGCTCGGTGGAGAACTCCGAGCCGTTGAAGGCGTAGCGCGCCACCTCCTCGCCGCCCGCGACGATCCGCAGGTAGCCGGGGGCGACCTGCGACATCTGGCCGGCGCCGTCGATGGTCGCCGTGAAGGCGAGCTTGTGGATGTTCGCCGGGATGCGGTCGAGTGTGATCCGGAAGGACTCCGTGTCGCCCGCCTGGGCGCCGAGGAGCTGGATCGACTCCTCGGGGGACTTCGGCTGGTTGAAGAAGACGAAGTACCGGTCGTCCGAGAGCCGCTCGTCGGCGTCCAGACCGAAGCAGCTGATGTCGAAGGTCAGTCCGGGGCCGGAGATCTGCACGCCTACGTACAGATCCGTGCCCGCGGTGAGGTCACTGATCCTGGCCTTGTGGCCGCGTTGGAATTCCCTGGCCATGCGTAACGACCGTCCCCCATCCCGAAGTGAGTGCGTCGCGCCAGGCTAACGGCAAACTCGGACAGCGCACGATGTCGGTACAGACCCGGTACACAACCGCAGCGCCCTTCCGACCTCCCGCGCGGGGGCGGTCACTCTCCGCGCGCGCCCGGCAGATGGGGCAACCGGTCGGCCGCGACGACTCCTTCGAGATAACCGCGGGCCCGCTCGGTGCGCGGATAGGCCTCCAGCAGCCGCCAGAAGCCGGGGCCGTGGCCGGGCACGAGCAGATGGGCGAGTTCGTGCAGCAGGACGTAGTCGACGACGTACTCGGGCATCCCCTGGAGCCGGTGCGACAGACGGATGCTGCCCTCGGCGGGCGTGCACGAGCCCCAGCGGGTGTTCTGGTTGGTGACCCAGCGCACCGAGGCGGGCCGGGCGCGTCCCTGGAAGTACTGTGCCGACAGCCGCGCGGCGCGTTCGGCGAGTTCGTCGTCGCCGAGGACCCGGCGGCTCTCCTGGGCGGCCAGTTTGTCGAGCATGACGCCCACCCAGCGTCGCTCCTCCGCCTCGGACATCCGGGCGGGGATGAGCACGACGGTGCGATCACCCTCGCGGTACGCGGAGACCGTCCTTCGTCTGCGGGTACTCCTGCGGACCTCGATCGCGCTCGTCCCCGAGCCGCTGGGCGGCTGGCTCGTCGTGCTGCGCTGTGGAGTTCCGGCGCTTTGCAGGGGGTCGGCGGGCACGCCCCGACGTTACCCGCTGCACACGGGGGAAGTCCCGACTCCGGACCGTTTCCGCGGAGATCCGGCGTCCGGCCCTTGACGCACCGAGCGGATGTGTACGACGAGCTGTTCGTACGACAACTCTCCGTCACCTGTGGACAACTTTCGGGGCACTCGGAGCGGGCCCGGCATGCTGGCATTCGCCGGCGGGGCGGGCAGACCCCACGCTCCCGCTCCGCCGGTTCCACCGAACGTTTCCGGGGCTACGGGGGCCTGTCATGCATCCGATGGTGAAACCCGCGCTGCGGCGCGGCTGGCGCGACCTGAACACCGTGCAGTTCGGCATGACGCCGGCGCACGCGATGACGCTCGGTCCTATGGACACGGCGTCGGGGAGCTTCCTGGACCTCCTCGACGGCACCCGCGGGCTGCCGCTGCTGCGCGAGGAGGGCGGCCGTATGGACCTGGCCGACGGCCAGGTGGACGCCCTGGTCCAGGGCCTGGCGCGAGCGGGCGTGCTCGACGACTCCCAGGGGGGCGGACCGGCCGCCGACGCGCTGCGCGCCGAGCGGGAGGTCCTCGACCGGCTGCGGCCCGATCTGGCCTCGCTGTCGCTGACCACGTCCGCGCCCGGTGAGGCCATGGGGCTGCTCGCCGCCCGCGGCGCCCTGCGGGTGCGCGTGCTGGGAGCGGGCCGGGTGGGCGCGCTGGTCGCCTCGCTGCTGTCCGGCGCGGGGATCGGCGAGGTGGAGGTGCGTGACGTCGGCACGGTCGAGCCGGGGGACGTCTCCCCGGGCGGTCTGCGCGCCGACACGGTCGGTGAGCGCAGGGAGGAGGCCGCCCGGCGTGCCGTGCGCGAGGCCGCGCCGGGCCGCCCGCCGCGCCGTGGCCCCCGTTCTCCCCTTCAGGAGCCCGAGCGGGGTCTGTCCCTGGTGATCATCGCCCCGCGCGACGACGCCGCCGTCCACGCGCCCCTTCCGTCCGCGACGGAGTCCCTGCTGTCCTCGGGCACTCCGCATCTGTACGCCGGTGTGGTGGAGGCGACGGGTGTCGTCGGCCCGCTGGTGCTGCCCGGCGCCACCGGCTGCGCCGGATGTCTGCACCGCACCCGCACCGACCGTGACCCGACCTGGCCCCGGCTGGTCGCGCAGTGGCACTCGGGCCGGCCGCGCCGGGCACCCGCCTGCGATCTGTCGCTGGCCACCACCGTCGCGGGCCTGGCCGCGGCCCATGCGCTGGCCTTCCTCGACGGCCGGACCCCGTCCAGCGCGGGGGCCCGCTGGGAGGCCTCGCTGCCCACGCTCCACTGGCACGCGCGCCCCGTCCTGGCGCACCCGGAATGCCCGTGCGGCGCCGGCACACGGGAAACAGACCGTGGTGACGGCGAAGGTAATGAGGAACACACCTCGGAGACCGGGGGTCGGCACGAGAGAATGGCAGTGCGACGGTCGTCAACGGAGTCGGACCGAACGGCGGGCGTGGCACGGCCGGTCGGCATTTGGAGGGCGCATGTCTGATCTTCCCCGGAAGGCGGTCACCCGGACCGCCAAACTCGCCGCGCTTCCGCTCGGCTTCGCCGGACGGGCCACCTGGGGGCTGGGCAAGCGGATCGTGGGCGAGTCCGCGGAGATCGTCGGCCGCGAGCTTCAGCAGCGCACCGCGGAGCAGTTGTTCAAGGTGCTCGGCGAGCTCAAGGGCGGCGCGATGAAGTTCGGGCAGGCGCTGTCCGTCTTCGAGTCGGCGCTGCCCGAGGAGATCGCGGGCCCCTACCGGGCAGCCCTGACCAAGCTCCAGGAGGCGGCGCCGCCGATGCCGACGCGCACCGTGCACGCGGTGCTCGGGGAGCGGCTGGGCGAGGACTGGCGCGCGCTGTTCCTGGAGTTCGAGGACAAGCCGGCCGCCGCCGCCTCGATCGGCCAGGTGCACCGGGCGGTGTGGCACGACGGCCGTGAGGTCGCGGTCAAGGTCCAGTACCCGGGCGCCGGAGAGGCCCTTCTCTCGGACCTGACCCAACTGAGCCGTTTCGCCCGCCTGTTGGGGCCGCTCGTGCCGGGCATGGACATCAAGCCGCTGATCACGGAGCTGCGCGACCGGGTCACCGAGGAGCTCGACTACGCCCTGGAGGCGCAGGCCCAGCAGGCGCACGCCGCGGAGTTCGCGGACGACCCGGACGTGGTCGTGCCCGCGGTGGTCCACCAGTGCGACCAGATCCTGGTCACCGAGTGGATCGAGGGCGTCCCGCTGTCGGAGATCATCTCCGACGGCACCGAGGAGCAGCGTGACCGGGCCGGACAGCTGCTGGCCCGCTTCCTGTTCTCCGGCCCGGCACGCACCGGCCTGCTGCACGCCGACCCGCATCCCGGCAACTTCCGTCTGCTGCCCGGCGGCCCCGAGGGCGAGGACGACTGGCGTCTCGGCGTGCTCGACTTCGGCACCGTCGACCGGCTCCCGGGCGGGCTGCCCTCCCCGATCGGGCACTCCCTGCGGATGACCCTGGACGGCGAGGCGGAGGCGGTCTACGAGCTGCTGTGCACCGAGGGGTTCGTCAAGGAGTCGATCGACCTCGAACCCGACGCGGTCCTCGACTATCTGCTGCCGATCATCGAGCCGGCCCGCGTGGAGGAGTTCACCTTCACCCGCGGCTGGATGCGCAGCCAGGCCGCCCGGGTCGCCGACCCCCGCTCCCCCGCACACCAGCTGGGCCGCCGGCTCAACCTGCCGCCGGCCTACCTGCTGATACACCGCGTGACCCTGAGCACCATCGGTGTGCTGTGCCAGCTGGGCGCGACGGTGCGGCTGCGGGAGGAACTGGCGGAGTGGCTGCCGGGGTTCGTGGACGACTTCGACGAGGCCGCCCTGGAGGAGGACTACCCCGAGGACGACGAGGAGGCGGCGGTGGCGGAGGCCTGAGGGCCGTCCGGAGCTACCACCAGTTCGAGTCCAAGCGCCCCTCGATCGCCCGGAGATTCTCCCGCGAGCACCGGTCGCAGAAGTAGCGTCGGACGCTGTTCTCCACGGAGCAGGTCCAGGTCGGCTGTGGCGCCCGGGCCGGGGTGCCGCAGCGGGCACACACAAGGTTCTCGGGGTCCGCGGCGGAGCCGCCGTCGTCCCCGCCTGCGGGAAGACTCGTCACCTGCCGACGATATCTCCACAATCGTCCATTATCCCGGCACAACGCACCACGGGGGCCGGTCCGTTCGGACGGACCGGCCCCCGCGTGAAGTTCTCGCCTCCCGGCCGGGAGGCCACCGCTTCAGGTGGTGGTGATTACTGCATGACGGCGATCGCCAGCGCGCGCCGGGCGCGCAGCGACGCACGCTCGGCACGGCGCTGCATACGGCGAGCGGTCGCCACGCTCAGTGCGCGGCGCTCCTGCTGCGCCTCACGCAGGCGGTCGTGCATATGCGCACGTGCCAGGGCTTCTGGGATGAGTTGCATCTCACGGGTCCTGTTCTGGCGCGAACCGGTCGCGCGGGTGGTGGTGATGTCTTCGAACGCGGAGCCACTGGGCTCGCTGGTGGACGGCTTCATCGGGGCCTGCTTCTTGGGGTCGTGCGTGAAAGGACGGTCGATGGTTCCTGCGGTGTTCATGCCGTGACCGGGTTCTTGCGCGGGCGCCCACGCGGCCGCTTGCGGGCCACGACGACACCCTGGACGAACAGCTCGCCGCCCCAGACGCCCCAGGGCTCACGCCGCTCCTTCGCGCCGGCGAGGCAGGCCTCCATCAGCGGGCAGGTGCGGCACAGGGACTTGGCGTACTCGACGTCCGCCGGGGACTCCGCGAAGAAGACCTCGGGGTCGTAGGAACGGCACGGGACGGGTACGCCGAGGTTCTCGATGGCGTCGTCGAGCGCGGTGAGCGCGGTGAGCGGGGTCAAGGTGGAGTCCTCCGTGAGGCCGGGCGGGGGGATCGTTTCGGAAGGCGGTACGGACGGGGCGTGCGCTTCGAGTTGCACGGTTCGTCTTCCTCGTCTGGTCGTTCCGGCCCTGTAGGGCCGGGGGCGGCTTTGGTACCCGGTTCTTTTCTTGTCCCGAGGCCCCTTCGCTCTGCCTCCCCGTTCGGGGAAAACAGAAGGGCCGCGGATCCCGGATGGGGTTCCGCGGCCCTGAAGGCGCCGGCCTGATCGACGATCAGGCTGGATCACTCCAGGGTTCTGGCCCACGGAAGGCCCACATCAGGTGGTGCTGCGTCGTCTGCTTCCGGAATCCGGCACCGGTAGCCGTAAAGGCATAGGCCTGGGCCCCTGCCACTACTGCCGCTTCCAGTGCCTTGGTCGGTCGCTCATTGCGCTCACGGACGGGAAGGCCCGCGAGAGACAGGGAGGACGCCGGACGGTCGGCACGAATGCCGGACAGACCGGTGCCATGGTCCGAAGAGCCGAGCATGCACAGGGAAGCGACGACCGAGCGATCGGTCATTTTGACGGCGCTGATGGTGCTGGTCTTGATGCTGATCACTGGACTCGCCTCCTCTCGGCGTCTCGGGGGACCGGTGCGAACCAGTCCGACGGATATGCAAGTACAACACGGAATCGGGGCCTGGAGAAGGCCGCCGTTCCCACGCCTAAGAACCTATGGGGATTGCTGGGGCATGCGCAAACTATTTTTTCGACGAGTTCGTATCAGTCGTCCTCGGCCCCCGCCGTGGGGTCCTGACCGGCGCAGATGGCCAGGACATCGGCCCCGTAGCGGTCGAGCTTGCGGGTGAGCACGCCGGGGATGCGGGCGAGCTCCACCGGGCCGGCGGGTGCCGCCTCGGCGATCGCCATCAGCGTCTTGTCGGTGAAGACGCAGAACGCCGGCTGCCCGCTGCGGAGCGCCTGGACCTCCCGCCACTCGTGCAGCCGCTCGTACAGCGCCTCGTCCATGTCGGAGGGGCAGTCCTCGCAGCGCATCAGCTTCATCTCACCGGCGTCGGTGAGCGTGCGCCCGCACACCCGGCAGCGCGCCGGGGTGCGCTGCGTGCGCCGGGGGACGGCCCGCGCCGCGCCCGCGAAGCCGCGCTCGACTCCGCCGGCGGTGCCGGAGCCCGCGCGCCCCACGGTGGTGCCGGTGCCCGGGCGCAGGCCGTCGAGGAAGCGGCTGGGTCTGCGGTTCGGCCGGAGGCCGGGCGAGCGGGACAGCGCCCAGGAGACGTGCAGGCGCTCACGGGCACGGGTGATGCCCACGTAGAGCAGCCGGCGCTCCTCCTCGATCTGCTCGTCCGTTCTCGCGTAGGTGATCGGCATCATCCCCTCGGCGACGCCGACCAGGAACACGACGTCCCACTCCAGGCCCTTCGCCGAGTGCAGGGAGGCGAGGGTGACCCCCTGCACGGTCGGGGCGTGCTGGGCGCTCGCGCGCTCGTCGAGTTCGGCGACGAGGTCGGCCAGGGTGGCGCCGGGGCGGGCGGCGGCGAAGTCCTGGGCGAGGTTCACCAGCGCGGCGAGCGACTCCCAGCGCTCCCTGACCGCTCCGGACCCGGCGGGCGGCTGCGAGGTCCAGCCCTCGCCGGAGAGCACGGCACGGACCTGGGAGGGCAGGTCGACGGCGTCGTCGAGCAGGGAGTCGTTGCCGCCGAAGCGGGCCGCGCCGCGCAGGGCGATGCCCGCCTTGCGCACCTCGGGGCGGTCGAAGAACCGCTCGGCGCCACGCAGCTGGTAGGGCACACCGGCGTCGGCGAGGGCCTGTTCGTAGGACTCGGACTGGGAGTTCGTTCGGAAGAGCACGGCGATCTCGCTGGCCGGGACGCCCGAGTCGAGCAGTTCGCGGATGCGGCGGGCGGCGCCCTCGGCCTCGGCGGGTTCGTCGGTGTACTCGGTGAAGACCGGCTCGGGTCCCGCCTCGCGCTGGGAGACGAGTTCCAGCCGGTGGTCGGCGGCGCGGCCGCGGGCCTGGGCGAGCAGCCCGTTGGCCAGGTGCACCACCTGCGGCGTGGAGCGGTAGTCGCGGACGAGCTTGACGACGGTGGCGCCCGGGTGGCGGACCCGGAAGTCGAGCAGATGGTCCGGGGTTGCGCCCGTGAACGAGTAGATCGTCTGGCTGGCGTCACCGACCACGCAGAGGCTGTCGCGCTCCCCCAGCCACAGCTCCAGCAGGCGCTGCTGGAGCGGACTGACGTCCTGGTACTCGTCGACCACGAAGTGCTGGTACTGGGCCCGCACCTGGTCGGCGATGTCGTGCCGGTCCTGGAGGACGGCGACGGTGAGCAGCAGCACGTCCTCGAAGTCGATCACCCCGCGGTCCCGCTTGACGTCCTCGTAGGCCGTGTAGATCCGGGCGATCTCGGCCGGGCTGCGAGGGGCCTCGCGTCCGGCCTTCGCGGCTGCGAGCGCGTAGTCGGCGGGAGTGGTCTGGGTGACCTTGGCCCATTCGACCTCGGCGGTGACGTCCCGCAGCTCGCCCCGGTCGAGCCGGATGCGGGAGGCGGCGGCCGCGTCGGCGACGAGCTGGGCCTTGCGGTCGACGATCCGGGGCAGGGAGCCGCCGATCGCTTTCGGCCAGAAGTACTGGAGCTGACGGAGGGCGGCGGAGTGGAACGTACGGGCCTGGACGCCGGTCGCGCCGAGCTGGCGCAGTCGGCCGCGCATCTCACCGGCGGCCCGGTTGGTGAAGGTGACGGCGAGCACGCTGGAGGGCTGGAGGATGCCCGCCCGCACCCCGTAGGCGATGCGGTGGGTGATCGCGCGGGTCTTGCCCGTACCGGCTCCGGCCAGCACGCACACCGGGCCGTGCAGGGAGGTGGCCACCTCGCGCTGCTCCGGGTCGAGCCCTTCGAGCACCGCGTCCGGTGTGTCCGGGACGTGGGGGAAGAGAGGGGAGTGCGTTGCTGCTGTCACATGGCCATGCTGCCAGGTCGCCGGAGACGGGCGAGCCGGTTGTCCACAGGCTCGCCCCGATAGTCGTACCGATGCGACAGGCGTCACGTCGGCGGGCATACCCCCGGCGGGAATGAGGGCCGGGTCGCGTATGTTCCCTCTTCGGACGACCTCACCCCGAGCCGGCGAAGGAGAGCGCGAGACATGCAGGGCACTGTGACGATGTACAGCACGACGTGGTGCGGTTACTGCCAGCGGCTGAAGAAGCAGCTGGACCGCGAGGGCATCGTGTACGACGAGATCAACATCGAGCAGGACCCCGCGTCCGCCGCCTTCGTGGAGAAGGCGAACGGCGGGAACCAGACGGTACCGACGGTTCGCTTCCCGGACGGCTCGACGCTCACCAACCCGTCGCTGGCCCAGGTGAAGCAGAAGATCGGCGTCTGATCCCACGGTCCGCACGACGAAGGGCGGCCACCCCCGCTGTGGGGGTGGCCGCCCTTCGTCGTGCGGTCTCAGACGCTGCGGGTGGGCAGCGGCTTGCCGTACCACATCTCGATCAGCCGGGCCGCGATGGAGATGCCGTACGGCGGGAGCACCTCGCCGGAGTCGAACGCGGCGCTCAGGTCGTCGCGGGAGAACCAGCGGGCCTCGTGGATCTCGTCGCCGTCCACGTCTATCTCCGTGCTCGTTGCGCGGGCCATGAAGCCCAGCATGAGGCTGGAGGGGAACGGCCAGGGCTGGCTCGCGATGTACTCGACCCGGCCGACGGCCACCCCGGCCTCCTCGAACACCTCGCGGCGCACCGCCTGCTCGATGGACTCGCCGGGTTCGACGAATCCGGCGAGCGTGGAGAAGCGGCCCTCGGGCCAGTGCACCTGGCGGCCCAGCAGGATGCGGTCGTCGGCGTCGGTGACGGCCATGATCACGGCCGGGTCGGTGCGCGGGTAGTGCTCGGCGCCGCAGGCCGGGCAGCGGCGGATGTGCCCGGCGGCGGCGATGACCGTGCGCTCGCCGCAGCGGGAGCAGAAGCGGTGGGTGCGCTGCCAGTTCTCCAGGCCCACGGCGTGCACCATCAGGCCGGCGTCGCGCGGGGAGAGCAGCAGTCCGGCCTCGCGCAGACCGGCCGGGCGGGCGGACTGGTCGATCCGGCCGGGGAGGGCGTCCTTCTGGAGGGCGAAGTAGCTGACGCCGTCCGCGTCGGTGCCCAGGAAGTAGCGGTGCGCCTCGGTCAGGGGCGCCTCGAAGGACGGCGTCATGACCAGCTCGGTCGTGCCGTCGGGCGTCTCGTCGATGAGGACCTGACCGCCGGAGACCACGAAGCATCGGGTCGTGGGGTGGCTCCACGCCGCCGCGAGCCAGGCCTCGTCGAGGCGGTGGTGGGCGGCGCGGTCGATGCCGCTCGGGGCGGTGAGCGAGATGGGTCGGTCGGCGGTGTGGTCGGTCCAGGTGGTCACGGGTGCTTCCAACTCCCCCGGGGTGCAGCGGTTGGGTTCGGCGGCGGTTCAGCGGGACGTTCGGCAGTGGGTGACCGGGTCCGGCGGTGCTGTGCGGTGGCGGCCGGCGCTACCAGTGTCCCCCGTGCGCGGGGGCGTCCTGGACGATGCCGGGCGGTCAGTTCTCATGGCGCCAGTTCTCGGCGAGGTCGCCCCACAGATAGGCGGCCGTCTCCACGCCCTTGACGAGCAGGTCCAGCTCGACCTTCTCGTTCGGCGCGTGCCAGCCGTCGGAGGGGACGGAGATGCCCAGGAAGAGCACGGGTGCGCCGAGCACCTCCTGGAGGTCCGCGGCCGGGCCGGAGCCGCCCTCGCGCGTGAAGCGGACGGGGCCTTCGAAGGCGCGGCTCATCGCGCGCGCCACGGACCGCAGGGCCGGGTGGTCCAGCGGCGTCAGGCACGGGCGCGTGGCCGGGCCGAACTCGATCTCGCAGCGGACCCCGGCGGGCACCTGCTCGGCGGCCCAGGCGCGGACGGCCTTCTCGATGTGCGTGGGGTCCTGGCCCGCGACCATCCGGAAGGACAGCTTCACCATCGCCGAGGACGGGATGATCGTCTTGCTGCCGGGGCCCTGGTAGCCGCCGCCGATGCCGTTGACCTCGGCGGTGGGGCGGGCCCAGATCCGCTCCAGGGTGGTGTGCCCGGCCTCGCCGTGGGTGGCGTGGGACCTGGCGGTGCGCAGCCAGTCCCGCTCGTCGAAGGGCAGCTCGGCGAAGAGTTCGCGCTCGCGGTCGGTCAGCTCGACGACACCGTCGTAGAAGCCGGGGACCGCCACGCGCGCATGCTCGTCGTGCAGCGCGGCGACGAGCCGGGCGGCGGCGGTCGCCGGGTTGGGCACCGCGCCGCCGAAAGAGCCGGAGTGGATGTCCTGGTCCGGGCCGTAGAGCCGGATCTCGCACTCCGCGAGGCCCCGCATGCCCGTGCACACCGTCGGGGTGTCCTCGGACCACATCCCGGTGTCGGAGACGATCACGGCGTCGGCGGCGAGCCGTCCGGCGCGCTCCTCGACGAGGGCGCGGAAGTGCGGCGAACCGGACTCCTCCTCGCCCTCGACCAGCAGCTTCAGGTTGACCGCGGGAGCGGTGCGGCCGGTCGCCGCGAGATGGGCGCGCACACCAAGGGTGTGGAAGAAGACCTGGCCCTTGTCGTCGGCCGCCCCGCGCGCGTAGAGGCGGTTCTCGCGGACGACCGGCTCGAAGGGGTCGCTGTCCCAGCCGTCCTCGCGGGCGGCGGGCTGCACGTCGTGATGGCCGTAGACGAGGACGGTCGGCGCCTGGGGGTCGCTGGAGGGCCACTCGGCGAAGACCGCCGGGGCGCCCGCGGTCTCCCAGACCTCGACGACGGGGAAGCCGGTCCCGGTGAGCCTGTCCGCGAGCCAGTCGGCGCTGCGCCGTACATCGCGGGCGTGGTCGGGCTGGGCCGACACGGACGGGATGCGCAGCCATTCGGTGAGGTCGTCGAGGAAGGCGGCGCGGTGCTGCTGGATGTACTGGCGGACGGCGCTGTCCGGGGTCTGGCTCATGGTCACGAGCCTATCGGCCCGCACGGACATCCTTGTTGGGCGGTTCGTCACATACCGTCGTCCGCATTGGGCGGTTCGTCACATGCCGCCTCGGGCGCGTCCTCCTCGCGCAGCAGCCGCTCGATGGCCGCCCGGTCCGGCAGATCGCGCGGGCGTACGACCTCTCCGGTGCGGACATACAGGAACGCCGCCGTCACCGACTCCAGGGGCACCCCCTGCTGCCGCGCCCAGGCGAGCCGGTACAGGGCGAGCTGGAGGGGGTCGGCGGTGTGCTCGCGGCCGGTCTTCCAGTCGACGATCTCGTACGTCGCCGTGTCGCCGTCGCCGTCCTTGTAGACGGCGTCGATCCGGCCGCGAACGACCCGGCCGGCCAGGGCGAGCTGGAAGGGCGCCTCGACGCGGTAGGGCGTGCGGTGCGCGTACTCGGTGCGCTCGAAGGCGTCCTTGAGCGCCTCCAGGTCGCGCTCGTCGGCGATCTCGGCGTCCGCTCCGGGCAGGTCGTCCGGCTCCAGCATGGGCAGCGTCAGCGCTTCGAAGCGGGCCTCGACCCAGGCGTGGAAGCGGGTACCCCGGCGGGCCGCGCGCTGCGGCGGTCGCGGCATGGGGCGCGCCAGCTCCTGGGCGAAGCCGTCCGGGTCGGCGGCCAGGCGCAGCAGCTGGGAGGCGGTCAGGCCGGCCGGGAGCGGCACGTCGGTCACGGCCTGGCGGGCGCGCAGGAGCTCTCCGGTGAGGGCGTCGAGGTCGCGGTCCCAGGAGGCGATCGTGCGGGCCTCCTCGGGGGTGAGGGCGTCAGCGCGCGCGGGACGGGCTCGGGTGCGCGTGAGGGGCCGCCCGGGCTCGTCCGGGGGTCCGGGGAGGCCGGTGGACGCGAAGGTGTCGTCCGGGGTCGCCGTCGGGTGGTCCGGGGTGGCGTCGAAGGCCGTGGTGTCGTCCGGGGCCGTCGCCTGGTGCGGGACCGTGGGGCGCTCCGGCGTGAAGGAGTCCCAGTCGTCCGGGTCGCCCTCGAAGGGCTCCTCCTCGAAGGGCTCCTCGTCTCCGGGGTACGGGTCGTCCTCGCCGGGATACGGCCCGGGGTACGCCTCGTCGCCGAAGGGCGGTTCGTCGTCCTCCGGGGGCGCCGGCCAGTCCGGGTCCTCGTCGCGGCCGGGGTCGTACGGCGCGGCGGAGTGGGTGCCGGGGTCGGCGGTCAGGGCCTCCAGGTGGGCGAGGACCGTCTCGGCGGCCGCGCGGCGGCGGGCCAGGGCCGTGCCGTCCAGGGGCAGCGGCCAGGCCTGGTCGGCGGTCTCCCGGTGCAGCGCCGGGTTCTCCTCGTCCTCCTGGGGTTCCGCCGCCCAGGCCTCGATCTCGCCGTGACCCGCGACGCAGTGGTCGTGCAGCGCGAGCAGGAAGTCGGACGGTCCGCGCGGCCTCTTCTGGCTGGGGCCCCACCAGTGGCCGGAGCCGAGCAGGAGCGAGCGGGGGCGGGTGAAGGTGACGTAGCCGAGGCGGAGCTCCTCGGTGTGCTGGTGCTCCTTCATCGCCTCGTGGAAGGCCTTCATCCCGCGCGAGTCCCACGCCTCGACGTCCGGCAGGGTGTCGGCGTCGCCACGCAGCTCGTGCGGCAGCACCTTGGCCTGGGCCGTCCACTTCTCGCGTCCCTGGCCGCTCGGGAAGTTCCCGCCGACCAGGCCGGGCACGGCGACGACGTCCCACTCCAGGCCCTTGGACTTGTGCGCGGTGAGCACCTTCACGGTGTTCTCGCCGCCGGGCAGCGCGTTGTCGAGGCCCTTCTCGTACTGCGCCGCGGTGCGCAGGAAGCCCAGGAAGGCCAGCAGCGTGGCCTCTCCGTCGGAGGCGGCGAAGGAGGCCGCGACGTCGAGGAAGTTCGACAGGGTCTCGCGGCGGCGGGCGGCCAGGGCGTGCGGGGACGCCGACAGTTCGACCTCAAGGCCGGTGACGGCCAGGACGCGGTGCAGCACGTCCATGAGCGGGTCGGCCAGGCTGCGGCGCAGCTCGCGCAGTTCGGTGGCCAGACGGGCGAAGCGCACGCGCGCGTCCGGCGAGAACGGCAGCCGGTCGTCGTCCCCGCCGCCCGCAGCGCCGTACACCGGTGTCTCCAGGAACGTGTCGAGGGCGTCCGCGAGCGATATCACCTCGGCCGGATCGACCCCCTCGACGGCCGCGGCGAGCCTGCGGTCCGGGTCGTCCTCGTCGCCCACGCGCGCGTGGGACACCAGCAGCCGGGCCCGGCGGCCGAGCAGGGCGAGGTCGCGCGGGCCGATGCGCCAGCGGGGGCCGGTCAGCAGCCGGACCAGTGAGGCGTTGGCCCCGGGGTCCTGGAGGACCTCGCACACGGCCACCAGGTCGGCGACCTCGGGCAGGTGCAGCAGACCGGACAGGCCCACGACCTCGACGGCGACGTCACGGGCGACGAGCGCGCCCTGGATCTCGGCGAAGTCGGTCGCCGTGCGGCACAGGACGGCGATCTCGCCGGGCGGGGTGCCGGTGCGCACCAGATGGGCGATGGAGTCGGCGATCCAGTCCATCTCCTCGGCGTGGGTGGGCAGCAGCGCGCAGCGGACCAGGCCGTCGCGTTCGGCGCCGGGTGCTGGGCGCAGCGCCTCCACGCCCGCGTGCAGCGCCCGCAGGGGCTCGGCGAGGCCGTTGGCGAGGTCGAGCAGACGGCCGCCGCTGCGCCGGTTCTCGCTGAGCGCCTGGCGGGTGGCGGGGCCGCCGTCGGCGTGCGCGAAGTGTTCGGGGAAGTCGTCGAGGTTGGCGACGGACGCGCCGCGCCAGCCGTAGATCGCCTGGCAGGGGTCGCCGACCGCGGTGACGGGGTGGCCGGTGCCGCCGCCGAACAGGCCCGCGAGGAGCACGCGCTGGGCCACGGAGGTGTCCTGGTACTCGTCGAGCAGCACCACGCGGAACTCCTCGCGCAGGATGCGGCCCGCCTCGGGCAGCTGGGCGAGCCGTGCGGCGAGGGCGATCTGGTCGCCGAAGTCGAGCAGATCGCGCTCCTGCTTGGCGGCGCGGTAGCGCAGCACGAGGGCCGCGAGGTCCCGGCGGGCGGCGGCGGCCTCGGGGACCTTGCGCAGGTCGGCGTTGGTGAGCTTGGCGCCCTCCAGGGAGAGCAGCAGCCCGGCGTCGTACGCGCGCAGGCTCTCGGGCCGGACCAGGTGCTCGGACAGCTCGGCGTCCAGGGCGAGGAGGTCGGCGACGAGGTCCGCGAAGGAGCGGGTGAGCGCCGGGTAGGGCCCGGGGGCCTCGCGCAGCACGCGCGCGGCGAGCTGGTAGCGGGTGGCGTCGGCGAGCAGGCGCGCGGTGGGCTCCAGGCCGATGCGCAGACCGTGGTCGGTCAGCAGACGTCCGGCGAAGGAGTGGTACGTCGAGATGACCGGCTCGCCGGGCGGGTTGTCGGGGTCGATGACGTCCGGGTCGGTCACGCCCGCGCGGACCAGTGCCTTGCGGACACGTTCGGCGAGTTCGCCGGCGGCCTTGTTGGTGAAGGTCAGGCCGAGCACCTGTTCGGGGGCGACCTGGCCGGTGCCGACCAGCCACACCACGCGCGCCGCCATCACCGTGGTCTTGCCGGACCCGGCTCCGGCCACGATCACCTGCGGGGCGGGCGGCGCGGTGACGCAGGCCATCTGCTCCGGGGTGAACGGAATGCCGAGAAGCTCCTTGAGCTCCTCGGCGTCGGTGATGCGGGCGGGCATGCCGAAGAGGCTATCGGCGCGTACTGACACCGAGGGCCACGACGGCCTCGGCGGACGGAAGAAGCGCAGGTCGGCGGGGGTGGTGCGATCGGTCACGCCGGTAGCGGGGCGTCATGGCCGCAACATGCCGCCCCACGCCGGTCGCTGGGCGTCCTGGCCGCACCATGCCGCACGGCCGGCTACTCGACCACCTGCCGCCCCTCCGGACGGGCGCTGCACGAGGCGCGGAAGCTGCAGTGGGTGCAGTGCTGGCCGGTCGACGGGGTGAAGCGCTCGTCGAGGACCTTGCCCGCGGCCGTGGCCAGCAGGTCGCCGACCCACTCCCCCTCCAGGGCCTCCTGGGCCTGCACCTTCGGCAGGGTGTCGCCGCCGTCGCGCTTGGCCGCGCCCTGGCGCAGGTGGACGAGTTCGGCGCCGCCGGGCTCGGGGCGCACCCCGTCGAAGGCGTCGTCGACGGCACCCTCGCGGACGGCGAGCTGGTAGACGGCGAGCTGGGGATGGTGCTCGACCTCGCGGGAGGTGGGCGCCTGCTTGCCGGTCTTGAAGTCGACGACATAGGCGCGGCCCTGGCCGTCGGTCTCGACCCGGTCCATCTGGCCGCGGATGCGTACCTCGTAGTCGCCCGCCGCGAGAGTGACGTCGAAGTCGTGCTCGCTGGCCACCGGCGTGCGTCCGGTGCGGTCCGTGACGTGCCAGGTCAGGAAGCGTTCGAGCGCCACGCGCGCGTGGTCCTTCTCCTGCTCCGACTTCCAGGGCGCGTCGAAGGCGAGCGCGTTCCACACGGAGTCCAGCCGTTCCATGAGGACGTCGAGATCGGCCGGGGTGTGCCCGGAGGCGACCTCGTCGGCGAGGACGTGCACGACGTTGCCGAAGCCCTGGGCGGCGGTGGCAGGCGCGTCGGCCTTCACCTCGCGGCCGAGGAACCACTGGAGCGCGCAGGTGTTGGCGAGCTGGTCGAGGGCGCTGCCGGAGAGCGCGACGGGCTGGTCGCGGTCGCGCAGCGGCACCTTGGACGCGGTGGGCTCGAACATGCCCCACCAGCGGTAGGGATGCGCGGAGGGCACCAGCGGGCGCCCGTCGTCGTCGGTGAGGGCGGCGAGCCGGGCCAGTCGGCGGGCGGCGGCCTCCCGGAGGGCGTCGGAGACCCGAGGGTCGACCGTGGTGGCGCGCAGTTCGGCGACGAGCGCGGCGACCGACAGCGGGCGCCGCGGGCGGCCGGTGACGTCCTTGGGCTCGACGCCGAGCTCGGTGAGGAAGCGGGAGGGCTGGTCGCCGTCGTCGGCGGGTGCCTTCACCGCGGTCACGACGAGCCGTTCACGCGCGCGTGTGGCGGCGACGTAGAACAGCCGCCGTTCCTCGGCGAGCAGGGCGCCCGGGGTGAGCGGTTCGGCGAGTCCGTCGCGGCCGATGCGGTCGGCCTCCAGCAGGGAGCCACGGCGGCGCAGATCGGGCCACAGTCCCTCCTGGACGCCCGCGACGACGACCAGGCGCCACTCCAGGCCCTTGGAGCGGTGCGCGGTCATCAGACGCACGGCGTCGGGGCGCAGGGCGCGCCGGGTGAGGGTGTCGGCGGCGATGTCCTCGGCGTCGATCTGCTCCAGGAAGTTCAGCGCGCCGCGCCCGCCGGTGCGCTCCTCCGCCCGCGCGGCCGTGGCGAACAGCGCGCACACGGCGTCCAGGTCGCGGTCGGCGTTGCGGCCCGCCGCTCCGCCGCGTCGCGCGGTCCGCTCCAGCCGTGCGGGCCAGGGGGTGCCCTCCCACAGGTCCCACAGCGCCTCCTCGGCCGTACCGCCGCCGGCGAGGCGCTCGCGGGCCTTGCGCAGCAGCGCGCCCAGACGCTGCGCCCCGCGCGCGTACGCCGGGTCGTGCACGGCGAGCCGCTCCGGCTCGGCCAGTGCCCGCGCGAGCAGCTCGTCGGAGGGCGGGGGCACGGCGTTGCCCGCGGCCCGCTCCTCCTCCCGCAGGGCCCGCCCCAGTCGGCGCAGGTCAGCTGCGTCCATACCGGCGAGCGGGGAGGCGAGCAGAGCGACGGCGGTCTCGGTGCCGAGCCAGCAGGGTGCGGGGAGGCCGGTTCCGGCGGGGACGGTGTCGTCGCCGGGCGTCTCTTCGCCGACGTCGGCGTCCTGGTCGACGTCGGCGTCCTCGGCCTCCCCGGCCGCTGTGTCCACAGACTCGGCCGTATCCACAGGCTCGGCTGTATCCACAGACTCGGCTGAGTCCAGAGGCTCGTCTGCGGACACAGGCTCGCCGCCCCCGGCCTCCGCCTCCGCCACGGCCCGCAGCGCCGACAGCAGGGGCGCCACGGCGGGCTCGTGCCGCAGTGCCAGGTCGTCGCCGTCGATGTCGAGCGGGACGCCCGCGGCGCTCAGGGCGCGGCGGACGGCCGGGATGGTGCGCGAGCCGGCGCGCACCAGGACGGCCATCTCGCTCCAGGGGATGCCGTCCTCCAGGTGGGCCCGGCGCAGGATGTCGGCGACGTTGTCCAGTTCCGTGCCGGGCGTCGGGTAGGTGAGGACCTCGACGCGGCCTCCGTCGCGGACCGGGGCGAGGTCGCGGTGGGCGCGCACCCGGTCCGCGGGGAGCCGGGTGAGCGGCATGCGCTGGGTGAGCAGCCGGGTCGCGGCGAGCAGCGTGCCGCCGGAACGGCGGGAGGTGCGAAGCACCTCGACGGGGGCCGGGCCGCCGTCCACGCGCGCGAAGGTGCGCGGGAACTCGAGGATGCCGTTCACGTCGGCGCCGCGGAAGGCGTAGATCGACTGGTCGGGGTCTCCGAAGGCGACGAGGGTGCGCCCGCCGCCCGCCAGGGCGTCCAGCAGCCGCACCTGGGCCGGGTCGGTGTCCTGGTACTCGTCGACGTACACGGCGTCGTACTGCGCGGCGAGCCGCTCGGCGACCTCCGGGCGGCGGGCGAGGAGGACCGCGCGGTGGACGAGCTCGGCGTAGTCGAGGACGCCCTGGAGGTCGAGGACGTCCAGGTACTCCGCGAGGAAGGCGGCGGCGGCCCGCCAGTCGGGGCGGCCGATGCGGCGGGCGAAGGCGTCCAGGGCACCGGGGTCCAGGCCCAGCTCGCGGCTGCGGGCGAGGACCGCGCGGACCTCGTCGGCGAAGCCCCGGGTGGTCAGGCAGGCGCGCAGTTCGTCGGGCCAGCGCACATGGGCGAGGCCGAGGCGTTCGAGGCCGGTCTGGCCGGCCAGCAGCTCGCGTACGGCGACGTCCTGCTCAGGGCCGGACAGCAGCCGCAAGGGTTCGACGAACAGGTCGCTGTCCTGGTGGGCGCGGACCAGGGCGTAGCAGAACGAGTGGAAGGTGGTCGCCTGGGGCGCGCGGGCCGCTCCCATGCGCAGGGCCATGCGGTCGCGCAGTTCGACGGCGGCCTTGCGGCTGAAGGTGAGCACGAGAACGCGCCGGGGGTCCGCGCCGCGCGCCGCGCGGGCCGCGACGGACTCCACGAGGGTGGTGGTCTTGCCGGTGCCGGGACCGGCGAGCACGAGCAGCGGTCCGCGGTCGTGGTCAACCACCGCGCGCTGTGCCGCGTCAAGACGAGGGGGATCCGGTCGCGCCGGACGGGTACGGACCAGTCGGTAAGCGCCACGGTTCCCCTGTCGCACCGCGGGGTGCGACAGGCGCCTGGTGGAGGAAGAGGAGCTCACGTGGTTCGCCGGTCCTGGTGGGTGTGCTGGTTGCCGGGCCGTCTCGCGGGAAGAGCGGTGGCCGGGAGGTGAGGGGGACGCGCGCTGCCGACGCTACGCCGACGAGAGGATCGGAAGCAGAGCTTCCGGTTGTTCCCTCCCGGCTCGTGCGTCACGTTCGTCCCTCACCCCACGAACGTACGTCATGTCACGGACGTGCCCCGTTTCCCTCTTACGGATCACGCGTCCCCCACGCCCGCCCCCGATGGCGGAAGCTGTCAGGTGTGACCCTGCGCGTGTTCGCCGCCGTCCCATCGCGCCCGCTTCATGTCGACGCGGGGCAGATGGCCCTCGGCGGCCCTGCTCGCCTCCTTCAGGGGCGTCCCCTCGGCCCGGTAGTTCTCGAGCGCGCGCAGCTCGTGGCCGGGCAGCAGCGTCCCGTCCGCGCGGGTCACGCGCCACCAGGGCACGGCCCCGCCGTACAGCGCCATCACACGGCCCACCTGGCGCGGCCCGCCCTCCTCCAGCCATTCGGCGACGTCGCCGTACGTCATGACCCGCCCCGGCGGAATCAGTTCCGCGACCTCAAGGACCCGCTCGGCGTACTCGGGCAGCTCGTCCGCGTACTCCGCGCGGGCGTCGCGCGGCAGCCTCTCCTCGCTCATTCGCCCCATCCTGCACCACCCCACCGACAATGTGAGCGCCCCGCCACCGTGCGTATCCCTCGCCCGAGGGCGGTGCTTCCGGCAGACTGTGCGCCCCCGCGTTTGCACCCTGATGCCCCCGTGTGTCGGTGCGGCATGCCACCATCATGCGGGCGGTGACCGTTGATACGAGATCAAGAAGAGACGATGAAGCAGCAGGGTGTGCACCCCGAGGACGCGGAGGGCACCTCTGACGCTGCGTCGCGCCCCGACACCGGGCAGGCCGGGAAGCCGGCCGGGCGCCGCACCGCAGAGCCGCGCGGACACGGCGAAGGTCGTCGCGAGAGCGAAGACGCCGAGCGTCGCGACAGTGAAGTCGGCGGCCCTCGCGAGAGCGACGGCGGCCGTCATGACACCGAGGACGGCGACCGCCACGACGGCGACGGCCGCCGCGGCTCCGGCCACGACGGTGACATCGACCACGACCGTGACTTCGACCACGACAGCGACAGCGACAGCGACGACCGTGGCATCGATCACGACCACGACATCGACGACCGCGACATGGACGACAGCGACGAGTTCCTGGCCGACGAGGTCGAGGGCGACGAGGTGGAGGGTGACGAACCGCTCCTCCCCGCGCGCGTGCACCGGCCCTCCGACCTCATGCGGCTGCTGGTCGGCGTGCTCGCCGTCGTCGTGCTGCTGGCGATCGCCGGGTTCGCCCACGGCACCACCTCCGGCCTGGAACAGGACATCAACAAGGGCACCGGACAGGCGCCCGACCTGCTGATCAAGATCGCGGGGCTGGCCTCCAGCATCGCCATCCTCCTGGTCCCGGTCGCCTTCGCGATCGAACGTCTGATCAAACGGGACGGGCTGCGCATCGCCGACGGCGTGCTCGCGGCCGTCCTCGCGCACGGCGTGACCCTCGCCACCGACCTGTGGGTCGCCCGTGCCGCCCCCGACTCCATCCAGGACGCGCTCACCCAGCCCTCCCCCGGCGACATCAACGCCCTGACCGACCCGGTGCACGGGTACCTGGCCCCGGTCATCGCGTACATGACGGCGGTCGGCATGTCCCGCAGACCCCGCTGGCGCGGGGTGCTGTGGATCGTGCTGATGCTGGACGCCTTCTCGATGCTGGTGACCGGCTACACCACACCGTTCTCGATCATCCTCACCGTCCTGATCGGCTGGAGCGTGGCCTACGGGACGCTCTACGCCGTCGGCTCGCCCAACGTCCGCCCCACCGGCCGGACGCTGATGGCGGGCCTGCGTCACGTCGGCTTCCGCCCGGTAAGCGCGGCCCGCGAGGACGTCTCGGACGCCTCCGACAGCACCGACCGGGGCAGACGCTACTTCGTCACCCTGGAGGACGGCCCACCCCTCGACGTCACCGTCGTCGACCGGGAGCAACAGGCCCAGGGGTTCTTCTACCGGGTGTGGCGCAACCTCACGCTGCGCGGCATCGCGACCCGGCGCAGCCTGCAGTCGCTGCGCCAGGCGCTGGAGCAGGAGGCCCTGCTCGCCTACGCCGCCATCGCCGCGGGCGCCAACGCGCCCAAGCTCATCGCCACCTCCGAGCTCGGCCCCGACGCCGTGATGCTCGTCTACGAGCACACCGGCGGACGCACCCTGGACTCGGTCTCGGACGAGGAGATCACCGACGAACTGCTGCGCAGCACCTGGTGCCAGGTGAAGGCGCTGCACTCGCGGCGCATCGCGCACCGCAGGCTCGCGGGTGACGCGATTCTGGTGGATCGTTCCGGCAAGGTGATCATCACCGATCTGCGCGGCGGCGAGATCGCGGCCGGTGACCTGCTGCTGCGCATGGACGTCGCCCAGCTGATGACCACGCTCGCGCTCCGGGTGGGCGCCGAGCGCGCCGTGGCCTCCGCGGTCGGGGTGCTCGGCCCCGACACCATCGCCGACTGCCTGCCCATGCTCCAGCCGATCGCGCTCACCCGCTCCACGCGCGCGACGCTGCGCCGGCTCGGCCGCGAGCGGGCCGAACGCGAACGCGAGGCCGTGCTGGAGGCGTCCCGGCACGCCAAGCAGGCCCGCCTGGAGGCCACAGAGGCCGCCGAAGCCGCCGAGGGCGGCACGGGCGGCACCGCGCCCGTCCGCCTGGACAAGGCCGACAAGAAGGCCGTACGCGCGGAGGCGCGGGCCGAGAAGCGGGCCATCGACGAGGCTCTGGAGGAGGCGCGCGAGGAGGACCTGCTGACGCAGATCCGGCACCAGGTGCTGCGCATCCGCCCGCAGGCGCCGGTCGAGCCGGTCCGGCTGGAGCGGGTGCGGCCGCGGACGCTGATCAGCATCATCGCCGGTGCCATCGGCGCGTACTTCCTGCTGTCCCAGCTCACCCACATCGAGTTCGGCACCCTCTTCGCCGAGGCCGAGTGGGGCTGGGTCGTGGCAGCGGTGCTGTTCTCCGCGCTGAGCTATGTCGCGGCCGCGATGAGCCTGCTGGGGTTCGTGCCGGAGCGGGTGCCGTTCCTGCGGACCGTCGGCGCGCAGGTCGCGGGCTCGTTCGTGAAGATCGTGGCACCGGCCGCGGTCGGCGGTGTGGCCCTTAACACGCGCTTCCTGCAACGCGCGGGCGTGCGGCCGGGTCTCGCGGTGGCCAGTGTGGGCGCGTCGCAGCTGTTCGGCCTCGGCTGCCACATCCTGATGCTGCTGTCCTTCGGCTATCTGACCGGCACCGAGAAGACGCCGTCGCTGTCGCCGTCCCGGACCGTCATCGCGGGCCTGCTGACCGTCGCGGTGCTGGTGCTCGTGGTGACCTCGGTGCCCTTCCTGCGGAAGTTCGTCTCCACGCGCGTGAGGTCGCTGTTCGCGGGTGTCGTTCCGCGCATGCTCGACGTGCTCCAGCGGCCGCAGAAGCTGGTCACCGGCATCGGCGGCATGCTGCTGCTCACGGCCTGCTTCGTGATGTGCCTGGACGCCTCCATCCGCGCCTTCGGCGACGAGTCGACGTCCATCAGCCTCGCCAGCGTGGCCGTCGTCTTCCTGGCGGGCAACGCGCTCGGTTCCGCCGCGCCGACGCCGGGCGGTGTGGGCGCGGTCGAGGCGACCCTGACCGTCGGTCTGATCGCGGTCGGGCTGCCCAAGGAGGTCGCCGCCCCCGCCGTGCTGCTGTTCCGGCTGCTGACGCTGTGGCTGCCGGTGCTGCCGGGGTGGCTGGCGTTCAACCAGCTGACGCGGAAGGGCGCGCTGTAGCGGAGCGCCCGTGCGACGCCCCGGACGGGGTCGCGCGGGCCCCGTCCCTCGTACGGCCCGTGCCCCGCGCGACCCGCCCCGCCCGGCCGCAGGATGGGATCATGCCGAAGCCCTGCCGTGTGCGCGCCGTCGCGCTGACCGCCACCGCCGTGCTGCTCTCCTCCGTGCTGGCGGGATGCGGCGACGACGACAAGGACGAGGATCCGACGGCCCAGAAGCTGAGCTGGGAGGACTGTCCGCCGCCGTCCCAGGCCGAGGGCGGCGGGGCCGCACCCTCGCCGCTGCCCGACGGCGACGAGTGGCAGTGCGCCACCATGAAGGCGCCCCTGGACTGGGCCAACCCGAAGGGCGACACGATCGGCCTGGCGCTGATCAGGGCGAAGACGACGGGCGACAACAGCGACCGGATCGGCTCGCTCATCTTCAACTTCGGCGGACCGGGCGGCTCCGGTGTCTACACGCTGCCGGCCTTCGGCCCGGACTACGCCACCCTGCGCACACGCTACGACCTGGTGAGCTTCGACCCCCGCGGCGTCGGCCGCAGCGCCCCCGTGACCTGCCTGAACGACCAGCAGCTCGACTCCTGGTTCCAGCAGGACGCCACCCCCGACGACGCCGCCGAACGCACCGCGCTGCTGGACGGCACCAGGGACTTCAACGGGGCGTGCGAGGAGCACTCCGAGCGGATCATCCCCCATGTCCGCACCACCGACGCCGCCCGCGACCTGGACCTGATGCGCCAGGTGCTCGGCGACGAAAAGCTCTACTACTTCGGCATCTCGTACGGCACCGAACTCGGCGGCGTCTACGCCCACCTCTTCCCGGGGAACGTGGGCCGGGCCGTCTTCGACGCGGTGGTCGACCCGACGGAGACCTCCGAGCAGGGCTCCCTCGGCCAGGCACAGGGCTTCCAGCTGGCCCTGGAGAACTACGCCGAGGACTGCGTCTCCAAGGTCGAGGAGTGCCCGGTCGGCGACAGCGTCCAGAACGTCCAGGACCGCATCGCCAAGCTGCTGAAGGACCTCGACACCCAGCCCATCCCCGGCGCGTTCCCGCGCGAGCTGACCCAGTCCGCGGCCACCACCGGCATCATCCAGGCCCTGTACTCCAAGGACCTCTGGGAGTTCCTCACCGAGGCCCTCGACCAGGCGTACGGCGGTGACGGCCAGCTGCTGATGGTGCTGTCCGACTCGATGAACGGACGCAGCGCGAACGGCGAGTACAGCAACATCACCGCGGCGAACATCGCCATCAACTGCTCCGACGACAAGGCCCGTTACGGCGTGGACTTCGTGCGCTCCAGGCTCCCCGAGTTCCGGGAGGCGTCGCCCCTGTTCGGGGACGCCCTGGCCTGGGGCATGGTCAGCTGCACCGACTGGGCGGTGCCGGGCGCGGCGGCCCACCCGGACGTCAGCGCGCCCGGCTCGGCGCCGATCCTCGTCGTGGGCAACACCGGTGACCCCGCGACACCGTACGAGGGGGCCCGGCGGATGGTGCAGGCGCTGGGCCCGGGCGTCGGGGTGGAGCTGACGTACAAGGGCCAGGGGCACGGGGCCTACGACAGCGGGAACAAGTGCGTGCTCAGGGCGGTCGACGGCTATCTGCTGAACGGGAAGGTGCCGGCGTCGGGGACGGTCTGCTCCTGACCGGCCACCGAGCCGCAGTCCCGGCAAAACCGCAGGTCAAAAGGTTATCCACAGGGCCGGGCGGACTGTGCCGGGCCCGGCCTACCATGGCCTGACCGCCGTTCGCCCGCCGAAGCGCGGACGGCCAGGGAGGGGACAGACATGCGCCGATTCCTCAGGTGGGCCGCCGCGGGCGCGACGACCGCACTGCTGCTGACGGGCTGCACCGGCGGTGCCACGGACAGCGGCAGGGAGAGCCAGGACGACGACGGCAGGAACGGCACCCGGACCGGAGGCCTGGCGCCACCCTCCGGATCCGTTCTCCCGTCCTCCCTGACCGCGCAGGAACTGGACTGGGGCGAGTGCCAGGAGACCCCCGACTCCCCCGCGCCCGGCGGCGACTGGCGGTGCGCGACGCTGAAGGTGCCGCTGGACTGGGCGCAGCCGGAGGGGAAGACGACAGGACTCTCCCTGATCCGCTCCGAGGCCCGCGGCGACGACCGCATCGGCTCGCTGGTCTTCAACTTCGGCGGACCGGGCGGCTCCGGTGTGTCGGCGATGCCCTCCTACGCCGCGGTCGTGTCCTCCCTGCGGGACCGCTACGACCTGGTCAGCTTCGACCCGCGCGGAGTGGGCGGCAGCGAGGGGATCCGGTGCCGCGACGACAAGGCGATACAGGCCGCCGAGGCGGTGGACATCACCCCGGACACACCCGCAGAGGAACGCGCCTTCCTGGCGGACGCGGCCGGCTTCGGCCAGGACTGCGCCCGTACGACCGGTGAGCTCATGGCGCATGTCTCGACCACCGACACCGCACGCGACATGGACCTGATGCGCCATGTGCTCGGCGACGACGAGATGCACTACTTCGGCATCTCCTACGGCACCGAACTCGGCGGCGTCTACGCCCACCTCTTCCCGGGGAACGTGGGCCGGATGGTCCTGGACGCGGTCGTCGACCCCACCGCGGACGCCGTCGGCCACGCCGAGAACCAGACCCTGGGCTTCCAGCGCGCGCTGAACGACTACCTGAGGTCCACGGGCGAGGACCCCGAGCGGGGCACGGCCAGGATCGCCGCGCTCCTGGAGCGGCTCGACTCCGACCCGCTCCCGGCCACGCCCGGCCGTGAGCTGACGCAGAGCATGGCGGTCATCGGCATAGTGCTGCCGCTCTACAGCAAGGACAGCTGGCCGAGCCTGACCAGCGCCCTGGAGGCGGCCGAGTCGGGCGACGGCTCCGAACTCCTCGCGCTGGCCGACATCTACAACGAGCGGGACGCCTCGGGCCACTACGGCACGACGACCCACGCCCAGCGCGTCATCTCCTGCCTCGACGACAGGCAGCGCCCGACACCCGACGAGGCGAGAAAGTCCCTGCCACGGTTCGAACGCCTCTCCCCCGTCTTCGGCCCCTTCCTCGGCTGGGACACGGCCGGCTGGTGCCACGACTGGCCCGTGGACGGCCGACACGACACCCCGGAGGTCTCCGCCCCCGGCGCTCCCCCGATCCTCACGATCGGCAACACCGGCGACCCCGCCACCCCGTACGAGGGCGCCCGCCGTATGGCCGACGAACTCGGCGAGGACGTCGGTGTGGTCCTCACCTGGAAGGGCGAGGGCCACGGCGCCTACGGCAGCGGCAGCGACTGCGTCGACTCGACGGTCGACACCTACCTCCTCGAGGGCACGCCGCCACGGGACGGCAAGGTGTGCTCCTGAGGCAGCCGGGCCCGCGCGGGGCCGAACCGGGCGGCCGCGGGGGGACGGCTTCCCCCGGAGAGTGTGATCCGCGCCCGGGGGCAGCGGGGGAGAGAGCGGGAGGAGGGTGGGGCGGTGGAGCAACCGCGGTCCCGC
>NZ_JBVJGZ010000030.1:97950-105855 GCF_055587025.1 Streptomyces sp. NPDC048600
CCACGCCCCCCCCCCCCGGGACGCCATGGCGCTGTCTGCAGCGAGCCGGACACGGGGAGGACCGGCGGGGCGGGCGACGCCGGCCCCGCCGCCCCCGGATAGGGTGATCCGGCCCCGGGCGCCCGGGGCCGGATATCGGATGGGGTGGGGAATGCCGAAGCACCGGCTGTCCAGAAGAGGCCGCTACACAGCCCTGGCGACGACGGCTGCCGTCGTCGTGACCGGTGCCGGGATCGCGGCGCAGACCTCGATGGCCGCGACGGCGTGGCCGGCGCAGAAGACCTACACCGGCCGGGCGTTCGACGCCTGCACGGCGCCTTCGCTCACCGCGATGAAGGCGTGGAAGAGGGACGGCTACTACGGCGGCGTGGCGGTCTACATCGGCGGCAGGAACCGTGGCTGCGCCCAGCCCAACCTGACCAGGTCCTGGGTGAAGTCGGTGGACTCCCTCGGCTGGCGGGTCGTTCCCCTCTACGTCGGTGCCCAGCCGCCGTGCCAGAGGAGCGCGAACAAGGAGAGGTTCACCGCGGCCACCGCGGTCTCGGTCGGAGCGAGCAACGCCAACGACGCGATCGCCAAGGCGTCGGCGCTCGGCATGAAGGCCGGCAGCCCGGTCTACCTCAACATGGAGGCGTACGACATCACCGACAAGGCCTGCAACGACGCCACCCTGGCCTATGTACGGTCCTTCACCAGGACCCTGCGCGCCAAGACCTACCGGGCCGGCCTCTACGGGTTCAGCAGTTCGAGTGCCAAGGCCGTCGCCACCGCCAAGGACCGCACGGACCTGCCGGGCAACCTCTGGTACGCGCTGTGGAACAACCAGGAGACCACCACGAGGGACTGGCCCTGGGACCCGAAGCTGTACACCGGCCACAGCCGCGCCCACCAGTACAAGGCCAACAGCAAGGAGACCCGCGGCGGTCACACCATCACCGTCGACCGCAACGCCTGGGACGCCCCGGTCGCCATCGTCGGCTGACGCCGAGTGCCCCCCGTCGGTCGCGGGCTCGAGCCGGGCCGTCCGCGGACGGCCCGGCGAGGGGGACAGGGGACGGCAAAGGCCCACGGCGGCTGAACCCGTCAGCGCCGTGGGCCTCTTCAGTCGTGCGGGTGGGCCGCAGGGCCGGTCAGTAGACCGGCTTCTCGGGCTCGATCTGGTTGACCCAGCCGATGACGCCGCCACCGACGTGGACCGCGTCGGCGAAGCCCGCGGACTTCAGGACGGCGAGGACTTCCGCACTGCGGACACCCGTCTTGCAGTGCAAGACGATCTTCTTGTCCTGGGGCAGACCCTCCAGGGCGGTGCCGAGGAGGAACTCGTTCTTCGGGATCAGCTTGGCGCCCGGGATGGAGACGATCTCGTACTCGTTCTGCTCGCGGACGTCGATGATCTCGATGCTCTCGCCCTCGTCGATCCACTCCTTGAGCTGCTTGGGAGTGATCGTCGAACCGAGCGCCGCCTCCTGGGCCTCCTCGGACACGACGCCGCAGAAGGCCTCGTAGTCGATGAGCTCGGTGACGGTCGGGTTCTCGCCGCAGACCGCGCAGTTCGGGTCCTTGCGGACCTTGACCTGGCGGTACTGCATCTCCAGGGCGTCGTAGATCATCAGGCGGCCGACCAGCGGCTCGCCGATGCCCGCGAGGAGCTTGATGGCCTCGTTGACCTGGATGGAGCCGATGGACGCGCACAGCACGCCCAGGACACCGCCCTCGGCGCAGGAGGGGACCATGCCCGGCGGCGGGGGCTCCGGGTAGAGGCAGCGGTAGCAGGGGCCGTGCTCGGACCAGAACACGGAGGCCTGGCCGTCGAAGCGGTAGATCGAGCCCCAGACGTACGGCTTGTTGAGCAGCACGCACGCGTCGTTGACCAGGTAACGGGTCGCGAAGTTGTCCGTGCCGTCGACGATGAGGTCGTACTGGCTGAAGATGTCCATCACGTTGTCGGCCTCGAGCCGCTCCTCGTGAAGGACCACGTTCACGTACGGGTTGATGCCGAGGACGCTGTCCCGCGCCGAAGCGGCCTTGGAGCGGCCGATGTCGGACTGGCTGTGGATGATCTGGCGCTGGAGGTTGGACTCGTCGACCTCGTCGAACTCCACGATGCCGAGGGTGCCCACGCCCGCGGCGGCCAGGTACATCAGTGCCGGCGAGCCCAGGCCGCCGGCGCCCACACAGAGCACCTTGGCGTTCTTCAGCCGCTTCTGCCCGTCCATCCCCACGTCGGGGATGATCAGGTGGCGGGAGTACCTGCGGACCTCGTCTACGGTGAGCTCGGCAGCCGGCTCGACCAGGGGTGGCAGCGACACGGGGACTCCGTTGGTCGGTCAATCACTACGGTTGTTCTCCGCGTAACACTGCCATGGGCTTTTTCATTCCGAGACACCCGTTCCGATCCGCGAGACGATTTCGTCCCAGTAACCGGGCATCGCCTCCCACGGATCGGCCTCGCCGCCCCGGTCCGTGCGGTCGGTGAACCAGATCGTGGCCGCTCCCTGCCAGCGCGCGATGCGCAGCGCCTCGTCGAGATGGACACCCGGCACACCGTGGACGAGATGGCAGAACCGCTCGGGCGGATACTCCGCGGTCCACTCCGCCACCTGCGACCAGCGGTAGTCGGTCCACGGGCCGGAGAAGGTCACCAACTGGTCGGCGGCCTCGGCGTATCCGGGGTACGGGTGGACGCCGTGGCCGAGCACGAGATGGGACGCCTCGGCCATTCCGCGCAGGACGGTGACCATCCGCCGGACACCGGGCAGCGCGGCGCGCTCGCCCGGGCAGCGGTCGAGCAGGAAGCCGTCGACCCGGTACCAGTCCAGATAGCGCTGTGCGTCGGAGATCACATCGGCGAACGGCCGGGCCCCGTACGTGGTGTCGAGCCGGCCGAGCACCCGCACGCCCGCGTTGCGCAGACGGCCCGCCGCCTGGAGGCAGTGCGGGTCGGGGCGCACGCCGGGCCCGTCGGCGACGTCGAGGACGGCCCAGTGCACGGGGGTGCCGGGGCGGGTGAGCTCGCCCCACTCCGCCGGGGCGAGCAGCGGGTGCGCATAGCCGGGGATGCCCAGGCCGGTGCGGACGTCGGTACACGCGCTGCCCGCCCTGGTACTGGTCAGATGCGGCATGCCGCCTCCATCCAGATGTCCGCGAGGGACTCCTCCAGGTTGATACGGGGCCGCCAGCCGAGCCGGTCGCGCGCGGTACGGACGTCGGCCTGCTGCCAGCTGCCGCAGCCGTCCGGGTAGGGGTAGGCGACGGGCGCCGCGTGCCCCGTGTGGTCGGCGTCGCCGCGCGGGTGTCCGATGGCGGGCCGCAGGGCGCCGGGCGGGCCGTCGAGCTCGTGCAGGGCGCCGCCGTAGCCGGCCACCCGGGCGAGCACGGCCGCGGCGTCGCGCAGCCGCACGGCCCGTCCCGAGCCGATGTTGATCACGCCCTGGGCGGCCGACAGCGAGGCCGCGTGCACCGCCCTGGCCACGTCGCGCACGTCGATGAAGTCGCGCTGGACGCCGAGGCCGCCGAGCTTCAGCTCACCGTCGCCGGACTGCATCGCGCGGCGCATGGCCTCGGCGAGCCGGCCGAGCGGCGACCCTGCCGGGGTGCCGGGTCCGGCCGGCGAGAAGACCCGCAGCACCACGGCGTCGAGGCCGGAGCCGAGGACGAGTTCGGTGGCGGCGAGCTTGCTGACGCCGTACGGGCCGCCGGGGCGTGGGACGGCGTCCTCCGCGGTGGACGAGCCGGGCTGGCTGGGGCCGTACTCGGCGGCGCAGCCGAGCTGCACCAGGCGGGCGCCGCAGCCGCTGCGGCGCAGGGCCTCGCAGACGGTGGCCACGGCCACGGTGTTGTGCCGGGTCAGCTCGCGGGCACCGCCGCGGGTGGCGCCCGCGCAGTTGACGACGACACCGGGGTGGACCGCGTCCAGGAAGCGGGTGAGCGCTCCCGGGCTGCCGGAGGCGAGGTCGAAGCGGACATCGGCGTCGTCACCGCGGCCGAGCGCGGTGAGCTGGACGGCCGGGTCGGCGAGCAGGCGGTCGGCGACGAAGCGGCCGAGGTAGCCGTTGGCTCCGATCAGCAGGACCCTCATCGCGCGGCTCCCGGGGTGTGCGCGCCGACGGCTCCGGAGGCCCCGGCGGGTCGGGCCGCTCCAGCGGCTCCGGTCACGCCGGTGGCTCCGGGTGCTCCGGATCGGGAGGTGGTCATCTGGTCTTCTCCTTCGAGTCCTTCAGGGGGATGGTGCGAGTTCGGGTGTTCTCGGCGGCGCGGGCGGCGGCCGCAGGGAGCGTGGGGGGTACGTCGGTCGCGGACCGAGCGGACCGAGCGGACCGAGCGGACCGAGCGGACCGAAGGCCAACGGACGGAAAGCCAACGGACCGGCGGGCCACGGCGGCACGTTTCACCGCGCCACGGCCCGCCCCCGGGCCACGGCTCACCGGCCGCGGGCCGCTCACCGGGAGGCCACCGGTTCGGCGTGCGCCGAGGCGAGCGTCAGCGTGCGCCCGGCGTGGATCAGCAGGGTCAGCGCACCGGCCGCGCAGATCAGGGCCGGAACGCTGCCTGGCCCCCACGCGGACACGAGTTCCTCGACCGGCACGGAGAGGAAGCCGCACCCGGGCAGACGCCCGGCGAGGACGGTGCCCAGCGCGGCGCCCTCGGCGGCGGCGCAGGCGGTCAGCACCACCGCCGGCGCGTGGGTGAAACCGTGCGCGGCCAGCAGCCGGGCGAGCAGCAGGAGCGCGCCGAGGCCGAGGATCCCGGGGTACCCCACGGCCTCGTCCAGAGCCTCCCCGCACAGCACGAGCAGCGCGGCCAGCGCGCCCATGAACAGGGCGAACGAGCCGAGCAGCAAGGGCCGTACGGCGGAGGCGAACTCCTCCAGGCCCCGGCTGGCGGTGAGTCTGCGCCGGGCCTCGGCGGCGAAGAGGTGCGCGCACCAGGCGGCCGGGGCGCACGCGAGGGCGAGGGCCAGGAGGGCGGCGGTGGCCAGTGGCCAGGGCCCGTCGGACGCGCCGTCCGGCAGGGTGTCGGGGCCTCCGGTGACGCTGGACCGGAGCAGTCCGTCGCCGAGGGCGGCGTAGCCGACGAGCCAGCCGGTCCAGACGCCGGTGACGGGCGGCCGGGCGGCCGACGGGGCGCGGTGGACGCGTAACGGCCCTCGGCGGACGGCCAGGCGTACGCCCAGGACCAGGGCGAGGGTCCCTGCCACGGCCACGAGCAGCCGCGGCTGTCCGTCGGTCAGCCGCAGCCCGGCCACCGCCGCCGCGCACAGGGCGCCGGGCAGCAGGGCGAGCAGCGCCCAGCCGATGCGGGCCGCGGCGGGCGCGGGGAGTCCGACGGCACGTGCCCGGGTGTCCGCGTCGCGCGGGACCCGGGCGTACATCTCCTCCGCGAGGGAGAAGACGTCTCGGTGGCGGAACCGGGCCGCGGTCCGGTCGGTGACCCCGTGGGCCTCCAGTCCGGCCGCGATCTCCAGCGGGTCCACGGCCCGCTCGCACAGTTCCCGGTGACGGTGCATCAACGCCTTGACGGGGTCGGCGGCACCCCGCCGGGGAGCGGGCCTCCGACCGGCCCCGGCCGCACGCCCCCCGTCGGCCCCACGACGGCCCGCCTGCCCGGCCCCGGCCGCACGCCCGCCACCGGCCGCACGCCCCTCACCCGTCTCACGGTCCCCCGCCTCACGCCCCCCGTCGACCGCGAGGCCACCGCTCTCCGCGCCCTGCACCGAGCGGCCCCAGGCCGCCGGGTCACCGCCCGCAGAGACACCCACCGGGGAGACACCCCCCGCAGGGCCACCACCGGCCCGCTCGTCCCAGCCCCCCGCTCCGCCCGGCATCCCCCACGGCTCCCGTTCGCGTCCGTCCACGCCGCTCACGTCACGCACGCCGCTCACCGCGCTCCCTCCGCCGCGCGCCCGGCGACACCGGGAACGACCCCACCGGACCCGGCCCCACCGAACCCGACCGCACCAGGCACGACCGTGCCGGACCCGACCGCACCGGGCCCGGCGACCCCGCGCTGAGCCGCGCCTCGCGCGGAACCACCCCGCCCGGCACCACCCCGCGCGGAACCGCCTCTCCCCGTGGCCCGCACGGGCGGACCCGCCGCCCAGCCGGGCGCGGGCGCGAGGGCGGGCGCCGGCCAGCGCCCGGGGGCATGAGCCTCGGCAGGCACGGCGAACGGCAACGGCTCCCCCGCCTCGTCGAGGACGACCCGCCGGACCGGGCACTGCGCCACGATGTCCAGGTAGACGCCGTGAAATGCCTCGACGCACCGCTCGACGCTGAACAGCTCCAGCGCCCGGGCGCGCGCGGCGGCCCCGAGGCGCGCACGCCGCTCGGGGTCGCGCAGCAGGGCCACGCACGCCTCCGCGAGGGCCCGCGGATTGCGCGGCGGCACCACGAGCCCCGTGCCGCCGATGACCTCCACGACCGCGCCCACGTCCGTCGACACGGTCACCCGGCCGCAGAGCATCGCCTGGACGAGGCCCAGCGGGAATCCCTCGACGACGCTGGAGAGGACGACCACGGCACCGGAGGCGTAGCCGTCGGCGAGGTCCGGGACGTCCGGCTCGCCGACCTCCTCGAACGAGACGGGGTTGTCGCCGGCCGCGTGGGGCCCGTCGGCCTCGTCGGGGAACAGCTGCGCGGCCAGGCCCCGGCAGTGGGCGAGATAGGCGGCGCCGTCGGCTCCCACGGCGGCGCCGATCACCCGCAGCCGGGTCTTCGGCTCCTCCCGGCGGACCTCGGCGAAGGCGTGCAGCAGCGAGACGAGGTCCTTGGCGGGCTCGACGCCGCCGATCCAGACCAACGTCTCGGGGTCGGCGCTCTCGGGCGCCTCGCCGACCTCGGCGAACCGTTCCGTGTCCAGTCCCGGGTGGACCGTGCGCAGCTTGGCCCGGTCGGCGCCGCAGCGTTCCTGCCAGCGGCGGACATGGCTGTTGCCGTGGGTGACGTAGGCGGCGCGCCGGTAGGTCTCGGCGGCGAGCCGGCCGTGGAAGGCGGCGAGCAGGGCCCGTACGACGGGGGCCTCGTGCGCGCCGGTGGCGAGGTAGTGGCTGCGCAGCCGGACCCCGTACTCGGTCACCAGCAGCGGCACCCCGCACAGGTGATGGGCGAGCAGCCCCGGCAGGGCGGCGGGGCCGCCGGACGCCGCGTGGCACAGGTCGACCGCGCCGAGCCCCTCGTCCTCGTACCAGCCCAACGACAGCGGGCGCAGGGCGCGTTCCAGGTGTCCGGCGAGCGCGAGCAGGTCGGGCACCCGGGCCTCGTGGGCGGCGCGGGGGGCGCCCGGCGCGCGACAGGCGCGTTCCAGGGCGCGCACCGCGGTCTCGGAACGCAGCGCCGCCACCAGGCCGCCCTCGTCGCGGGCGAGCTCGGCGAGACCGTACAGCGCGCTGGCGAAACGGTCCGCCTCGGCGGTGGACGGCGGGGACGACGCGGCCTCGGCGCTTGCCGCGCACAGGGCGGCGGCCAGCTCGCCGTAGCAGTCGGCGAAACGTCGCCGGGCCCGTCGGCCATAGGCCACCCCGTCGTCGTCGGCCATCCACAGCGGGGCCGTCCGCACGCGGCTGACCTGCGGTGGCAGCGCGACCCAGCCCTCGTCCTCCTGGCGTTCGTCGCGACTGAGCGCGTACACGTGGAACTCGTGCTGGTCCAGTCCGCGCACCAGCCGGTCGCACCAGAGCCTGGCGTCACCGTTCACATACGGATAGCCACTTTCGGTCAGCAGTCCGATGCGCACGAGTGCACCCCCGATCTCCCGTATCAGGAGCCGCCGTTGACCCGGCGGCTCGCAGCGGGACGAACGTAAGGGGACAAGAGGGTGGCGGGGGGGGGGGGGGGGGGGGGGGGGGGGGGGGGGGGGGGGGGGGGGGGGGGGGGGGGGGGGGGGGGGGGGGGGGGGGGGGGGGGGGGG
>NZ_JBVJGZ010000031.1:0-88519 GCF_055587025.1 Streptomyces sp. NPDC048600
CCCCCCCCCCCCCCCCCCCCCCCCCCCCCCCCCCCCCCCCCCCCCCCCCCCCCCCCCCCCCCCCCCCCCCCCCCCCCCCCCCCCCCCCCCCCGCGGCGTCGTGCGTGAGGCCCCAGGGCCCTCGCGTGCGTCCGTCCGGCTACACGTCGGCGTCCTGCAGCGCCTTGGTCATGTCCACGAAGCCCTTGCGGGCCGCGACCAGCCGGCCGTCGCGGACGACCTGGAGGGTGACGTCGGTGTTCACCAGACGGGGGAACCCGATCGAGGCCAGGCGGTCCTGGAACTCCCAGCGCAGGGTGGGGGTGAGCCCGCCGGTCCCGATCTCCAGCCCGCTGTCCAGGGTGCGGCGCACGGTGTCCTGGGTCACCTCGCCCGCGCCGATCTTCTCCAGCGCGGCCTTCAGCACGGTGAAGGCGATCCAGCTGGTCTGCACGGCGGTGTCCGCGGGGTCGATCCGGGTGTCGGTGAACGCCTGCTCGCGGATCACGCTCTTCATCCGGTCCCAGCGCGGGTCGGTCTCCACCGGGTACCAGCCGGTGACGTACGACCCCTCGTAGGGGCCCGACCTGCCGCCGGAGGCGTCGATCGTGGTCTGGTCGACGTTGCCCAGCACGGTGCCGGTGCGCACCTCGGGGTACTCGCTGCGGGCGCGCCGGAAGGAGTCCATGAAGGTGCCGGTGCGGTCGCCGAGGGCGGGCACCACGCAGCCGGTGGCGGAGGAGTCGGAGGTCGCGTCGCCGAGCGCGCTGCGGGTCTGGCCGGAGAACTCGGTGGCGTCCTCGGCGGCCCGTACGTCCCCGGCGGGGTCGTGTCCGCCGGCCTTCAGCCCGGCGTTGAGCATCACGGGCAGCTGGTCGCCGCCGATGGTGTCGGGCCGCACCAGGGAGACCCGGCCGCAGTCGTCGGCGAGCTCCTGGCCGAGTCCCGCGAGAAGGGTCGGCTGGCCGCCGTTGACGGGGTAGGACAGGGGGGAGGTGAACTCGTCGTTCGTGATGCCGTACCCGCCTATGTAGGGGATGCCGGCGCTCTCCAGGATCGGGAAGAAGGAGTTGGGGTGCTGGCTGTAGGAGCCGACGACGGCGACGGCGTTCTCCTTCACCGCACGCCGGGCGCACTTCGCGACGGCCACCGAGTCGTTGGCCTCGTTGCACGTCGCCACGTGCAGGGTGCGGCCGTTGATGCCGCCGTGGGAGTTCACCCAGCGCGCGAAGGCGCGGGCGAACGCGGGCATTCCGGGCTTGTTGGTCTCGTTCGTGTCCTGGGGTGCCCAGGTCATGACGGTGATGCGGTCATCCCCGTCGCCCCCCGTGACGCCGGGGATGACCCCGCAGCCGACGGCCAGCGACGCGAGCGTCACCAGGGCCCCCGCGGTGCGGATGCTTTTCTTGACGGGCCTGGTGAGAGTGGGGAGGAATGTGCTGCGGTCGCTTAGCCTGCCGGTCATGTCCACGCACGATTCCCCCACATCCCTAACCCTGGAGTGTCCTTCAGGCAACGCCGAGTGACATCGAGGTGAATTGCGGGGGACCGTTCCGGCACGTGAGACTAAGAACGTACGATCGATGACCGTGCAAGGTTCGGAGAACTCTTCCCGTCGCGGCCGTCGCTCCTCCACCATGGGCGGCATGCCACTCAACGACATGCCGTGGTGGCGCTGGCGCAGCAATGTGCGCTCCGCGCTGCACATGCTCTCCGACCCGGTGTTCCAGCGGGACGTCTGGCTGGCCGGTGTCGAAGGCTACGGAGACGTCACCGACGCCGTGTACCGGCTGGTGGAGGACACCTGGCTGGACAACTGGTCCGCCGAGAAGTACGTCGGCACGATCTTCCGTGACTCGCAGGAGGCGGCGCTCGTCGACACCGCCGTGCTGCGGGTGCTGCGGATCATGCACCAGGTCGGTCCGGACGCCCCGGTCATCGCCTACCTCGAGAACGCCGGCTGGCCCGAGGCGATACGGGCCGCGCGCGACGCGCACGTACGGATGGCGGCCAGCGACGGGGACGACCCCGACGCGCCGCCGCGCTCGCTGGAAGTGCTCCAGATCATGACGCGGTCCGCCTAGCGGAACGGTTGTCGGGGGTGCGGCGGCGTGTGGGACCCTTTCCTGCATGAACGAGCAGCCCACCCGTGCCGCGGCCCCGGCCGAGCAGTACGTCCTGACCCTGTCCTGCCCCGACAAGCAGGGCATCGTGCACGCCGTGTCGAGCTACCTGTTCATGACCGGCTGCAACATCGAGGACAGCCAGCAGTTCGGCGACCACGACACGGGTCTGTTCTTCATGCGCGTCCACTTCTCGGCGGAGCCGCCGGTGACGGTGGAGAAGCTGCGGGCGAGCTTCGCGGCGATCGGTGACTCCTTCCACATGGACTGGCAGATCCACCGGGCCGAGGACCGGATGCGGGTCGTGTTGATGGTCAGCAAGTTCGGGCACTGCCTGAACGACCTGCTGTTCCGCGCACGTATCGGCGCGCTGCCCGTCGACATCGCGGCGGTGGTGTCCAACCACACGGACTTCGCCGAGCTGGTGGCCTCCTACGGCATTCCCTTCCACCACATCCCGGTGACGCGGGACACCAAGGCCGAGGCGGAGGCGCGGCTGCTGGAGCTGGTGCGTGAGGAGGGTGTGGAGCTGGTCGTCCTCGCCCGCTACATGCAGGTCCTCTCCGACGACCTGTGCAAGCAGCTCAGCGGGCGGATCATCAACATCCATCACTCCTTCCTGCCGAGCTTCAAGGGCGCGAAGCCGTATCACCAGGCGCATGCGCGGGGTGTGAAGCTCATCGGGGCGACCGCGCACTATGTCACCGCCGACCTCGACGAGGGGCCGATCATCGAGCAGGAGGTCGAGCGGGTGTCCCACGACGTCACGCCCGATCAGCTGGTCGCTGTCGGGCGGGACGTCGAGTGCCAGGCGCTGGCGCGGGCCGTGAAGTGGCACGCGGAGCGGCGGATCCTCCTCAACGGCCGCCGCACGGTCGTCTTCGCGTAGCCGCCCGCGGCCCCGGGCCGTCACCCGGATCCGCGCGTTCCCCGCGCCCCTGGGGTGGGGGGCTGGCCCGGGTGTTCCGGCGGGTGCGGGTCGAGTGCGGCCGTTCGCGCAGTTCCCCGCGCCCCTAAAGATCGCGCAGTTCCCCGCGCCCCTGAGTGACTGCGCCGTTCCTCGCGCCCCCTAAAAGATCGCGCCGTTCCTCGCGCCCCCTACAGATCGCGCCGTTCCTCGCGCCCCCTACAGATCGCGCAGTTCCCCGCGCCCCCTAAAAGATTGCGCCGTTCCCCGCGCCCCTTAAGGGATTGCGCCGTTCCTCGCGCCCCTGTGGGCGACGGGCCGCTCAGGGGCGCGGGGAACTGCGCGACCAGCCACGCACGGTCCGCAGGGGTCCGACGGCCTGTCTGCCCTTGGGGGCGCGGGGAACTGCGCGAGCGGCCCAGGGCCGGCCGCACCCGGCGGCGAGAGCCGGGGGCGTTACATGCGGCTCAAGGACGCCGTCGCGTACAGGACGTCCCGGATGGCGTCCCGGTCGCCGACCTGCCCCGCCGCCGCCTCCTCCGGAGGAACATGCCCCGCCGCCAGCTGGCAGAACTCCACGTCGTCCAGGGCGACATGAGCCACCTCGTGGGCGGCGGAGCCCACCGCCGCGGGGGAGTCGAGGGGGATCAGCCACTCGCCCCCACCTGTCCCCTCGATCTCCAGCCGGAGGCTACGGCCCGGCGCACCCGCGGCCACCAGCCGCCGCTCGGACCCCCGAGAGGCCAGCCCGGCCCGCCGCCGAGAGGCCAGCACCGTGGGCAGCATCCGCGCGGCGAGGTCGATCATGCCGTGCAGATGACGGCCGGACGGCGGCTCGTAGGGGTAGTCCACGGCCTCGGCGATGTCCCCCGCGTGGACCCAGCACTCGAAGGCCCGGTCGAGCATCGCGTCGTGCAGGGACAGTTCGAAGGCGCCGTAGGACACGCTGAGGCCGCCCGCGGTGCCGCCCGTGAAGGACACGGTGCGCACGATGTCATGGCTCTGCTCCCGCCAGGGCGCCCGCACCGTGCGGGTCGGCGGGAAGTGCGAGCCCCGCCAGTACGCCTCGGTGCGCTCGGCGGGGCCGCCCGCGCCCGACGGATCCGTCGCGCCGCCGAGCGGGTCGCCGAGGCCGAGGGAGAGCGCGACCAGGCCGTCGACCGCCATGAGATGCGCGATGACCCCGGCGACGGTGGTGCGGCGGTTGTCGAACTCCCCGCCCTCGAACCACCGCAGCCGCACCGGCGCGTGCCACTCGGCGTCACCGAAGTCCTGGAGCAGCGCGTCGAGGCGGGCGGTCTCGGCGTCGTAGGCGGCGGCCCAGCCGGGCACCGGGATGCGCGGCGGGCGCCGTTCCAGGCAGCTGGTGAGGACACGGGTGCGCAGGCCCGGGTCGAGGTCGAGCGGCTCGGGACGCTGGAGCAGCCCGACCGCCTCGCGCAGCCGCAGCGCCTCCTCCGCGCAGGTGCCGCAGCCACCGAGGTGCTCCTCGACGGCCGCGGTCTCCTCCGGCGAGCACGCGGCCAGCGCCCACGCGCCGAGCAGTGCCTTCAGCACCTGGTGCTCGAGTACGAGCGGCACCACCTCCGCCGCGGCCGGCAGCGGCGCGCCGCCGTCCTCGACGGAGGTACGGGGCAGCGGTATCCGCGGCGGCCCGTCCCGGTCCTCGTACCCCCCGAAGGGGTTCGGCTCGGTCACGCCGCACCTCCGCAGCCCGGGGGCGCGCCGGGCGCGCCGGCGTCGTGCGCGGTGGACAGGAGCTGGAGGCCGAGGCGCAGTCGGCGCCGGGCCTCGTCCTCGGTGACGCCGAGGTCGACGGCGGCCTGGCGGTAGTCGCGGCGCTGGAAGTAGGCCAGTTCCAGCGCGGCGCGCAGGGGCGCGGGCATGGACTGGACGATGTAGTCGGCGCGGGCGGCGACGGAGGCGTGGCCGACCTTGTGCTCCAGTTCCTCGGCGGTGCCCGGGCCGCCCCGCTCCAGCGCGGCGGTCTCCGTGGCGCGCAGCCGCCGCACGGCCAGCCGGTGGGTCAGCGTGGCGACCCAGGAACGCAGCGGTCCCTGCCGGGGGTCGTAGCTCTCGGGGTGCTCCCAGACATGGGCGAAGACGTCGCGGGTGACGGCGTCGGCGGCGCGCTCGTCGCCGAGGACGGTGTGCGCGAGGCCGTGCACCAGTGAGGCGAAGCGGTCGTAGAGCTCGCCGAGGGCCGCGGCCTCGCCCCGGGCGAGCCGCTGCTGCATCTTGCGGTCCCAGCGGGGCTGTGCGTCCTTCGTCGCCATGCGGCCCCCTCCCCCTGCTCCTGTCCGGTCTGTGACAAGCGTGCGCCCACCGCGTTCTCGAATGTAGTCGGCACGTCCGAGAACGCACGCCCCTTTATGGCAATGTGCGCCCCCCTGCGAGCCCCGAGTGATAGTGGACCTTTGGTGCACCTCGCGCCTTCTGCCGCCCTTACCCACCCTGTTCTTGATCAAGCTTGACATCAAGCCGATCGAACAGGATCGAGTCCGATTGAAACAAGCCTCTTCTGATCGGTTCCCGTTTCCAGCCCTGTGTTTCAGGGAACGGCGGCTGGGCAGCCGCGCTGACAGGAAGCGTAGGCCCTGCTTCCGTTTCCGGGCTGTTCCGGGAAGTCCCGCGAATGAAGGGCATGGTGGTGACGTTCAATGTGACCGATGACGAGCGCGGTGACTGGGCCGTGCTCCGGGTGACGGGCGAGCTGGACCTGGTGACATCACCGGTTTTGCGCCAACGGGTCCACGACAAGGTGGCCGACGGCCGCCACAGCCTCGTCGTCGACCTCTCCGAGGTCGTCTTCTGCGATTCCAGCGGCATAGGCGTGCTCATCGCCACCCGCCGCCTGCTGCGCTCCTGCCAGGGCCGGCTGCGGCTCATCCTGCCCGCCGAGGGAGCCGCCGAGGGCTCCCACGTCAACCGCGTCATCGGCGCCCTGGGAGTGCGCCGGCTGTTCGACGTCCACGCCGACGTCGGCGCGGCGGTCGCGGAGGAGGACCGTCCTCTGTCGGCGTGACGGCGCGCCCGCAATGACACATTGTTGTTCCGAAATTCCCCCGGTCTTGGCACATCCGTCGGTTTCCCGCTCCGGTGGGCCGCCCGGCGTCGTACGCTCCCTGCCGGAAGCACCCCGACGTCATGTGAGGCGGCCCAGAGACATGGTCAGCAGCGAGTACGAGGGCAGGATCGCGGCCAGGTTCGCCGGCTTCGACCAGGACGGCAACGGCTACATCGACCGCCAGGACTTCAGCGGCGCCGCCAAGGCGCTGCTCGCCGAGTTCGGCACCCCCGCCCGCTCCGACAAGGGCCAGGCGCTGTACGCGGGCGCCGAGGCCTTCTGGCAGGGCATGGCGGGGATAGCGGACCGGGACGGCGACCAGCGCATCAGCCGCGAGGAGTTCGTCAACGGCGCGGTCAAGCGTCTGCGTGACAACCCGGACCGGTTCGCGGAGATCGCCCGTCCCTTCCTGCACGCGGCCCTGGACGTCGCCGGCACCGACGGGGACGGCGCGGTCGCGGTCACCGACATCGCGCGCGTGCTCGCCCTCCTCGGCGTCACGGAGACCGTCGCGAGGGCGGCCGCGGCGGCGCTCGACGGCGACGGGGACGGCAGGGTCGGCGAGGCCGAGCTCGTCCCGGCCTTCGCCCGCTACTTCACCGTCCCCGAGTAGCACTCCCGCCTCACGCGCCCGCCCGGGTCCGAGCAGCGCTGTCGCCTCACGCGCCCGCCCGGGCACGCGTGGCACCCGCGCCTCACGTGCCCGACCCCGCCCGTGAGGCGGCGGCAGCACCTCACGCACCCGCGTAACGCTCGCGCAGCTTGTACTTGAGCACCTTCCGCAGGGTCTCGCCCCGCGGAAGGGCGTCCACCACCTCCAGCTGTTCCGGCAGCTTGTGCACGGACAGCCCTTCCGCGCGCAGATACGCCGTCACGTCCGCGAGCGTCAGCGGCGCGGCCCCCTCCGGCTGCTCGACGACCGCGCAGACGCGTTCCCCGCGCTCGGCGTCGGGCAGCCCGATCACCGCCACGTCCCCGACGGCCGGGTGCGCGGACAGCAGGTCCTCGATCTCCCTCGCCGAGACGTTCTCCCCCTTGCGGATGATCACGTCCTTCAGCCGCCCGGTGAGCACCAGATGGCCGCTCGGCGTGAGCCGCCCGAGGTCCCCGGTGCGCAGGAACCCCTCGGCGTCGAAGGCCTCGGCGGTCTGCGCCGGGTCCAGGTACCCCTGGCACACCGCCTCCCCGCGCAGCCGCACCTCGCCGTCGACGATCCGGACCTCCATGCCCTCGGGCGGCCGGCCCTCGGTCGTCGCCAGGTTCTCGGCGCTGTCGTCGGGGTCGCCCATCGTGATCATCGGCACCTCGGTCATGCCGTAGCCGTGGGTGAGGGCCACGCCCAGTTCCCGGGTCACCGCGTGGTACAGCTCCGGCGGCTTCGGCGCCCCGCCGCCCGCCAGCAGCCGCAGACTCGGCACGACCCTGGCCCCGGGCCGGCCGCGCTGCTCGGCGAGGAACATCGAGTAGAACGCCGTGGAGCCGCCCGCGACGGTCACGCCGTGCCGGCGCAGGTCCTCCAGCGCGTCCGGCAGCGCGAACTGCTCGAACAGCACCGCCGGGAACCCGTACAGCAGCAGCATCACGAGGTAGTCGGGGCCGCCGATGTGGGCGTACGGGAAGGCGATCGAGCCGATGTCGTCCGGCCGGGGCCGCAGCGCGTGGGCGAGGCAGGAGCCGCCCGCGATCAGTGAACGGTCGGTGTGCAGGACGCCCTTGGGGGCGGAGGTCGTGCCCGAGGTCCAGTAGATCCAGCGCACCGAGGTGCCCTCGGCGGGCGGCGGGGGCAGCACGGCCGGGTCGTCGTCCGGGAGGCTGCCGTACACCTCGAAGACGCCCTTGGCGCCCAGGCGCCGGGCCATCGCCGTGTGGTCGAAGCCTCGCCAGGTGCCGGGCACCGCGAAGAACTCCGCCCTGGACCCGCGCAGCGCGAAGCCGGTCTCGCGCTCGCGATGGAAGGGGATGACGGGCGACTGCACGGCGCCGAGGCGGGCCAGCGCGCAGGACAGCACGACCGTCTCGACGCGGGTGGGCAGCTGCCAGGCCACCACCGTGCCGGGGCGCACCCCGAGGCCGTACAGCCCGGCCGCCGTCCGCTCGGCCAGCGCGCGCAGCCGGCCGAACGTGACGGTGCGGTCCCCCTGGAGGAGGACCGGAAGGTCCGGGGTGTGACGGGCGCGGCGGTCGAGCAGCTCCCACAGGGTGCGGGCGGAACTCAGCGAGTGCGGGGTCTCGTTCACGTCATCCCCCTCCTTGGCTGACGACTCGTCAGCTGCCATGCTATCTGACGGACCATCAGATAAGCATCGGGTCGTCACCGGTCCGGACGGACGGACCACGGCCCCGCGACGGACACCGGACGGACACCGTCCGGCGGAGGGGGAACCATGACGACGGAACTGCCCCGGATCATCAGCGTCGACGACCACGTCATCGAGCCCGCGCATCTCTTCGAGACCTGGCTGCCGCGCGCCTACCGCGGCCGCGGACCCCAGCCCCTGACCGCCGGCATCGGTGAACTCGCCTACGTCGGCGGCAAGTACCAGATCACCATGGACCCCGACGGGCCGCCCACGGACTGGTGGATCTACGAGGACCTGAAGTTCCCGTACAAACGCAACATTGCCGCCGTCGGCTTCGACCGCGACGAGATGACCCTGGAGGGCATCACCCGGGAACAGATGCGGCGCGGCTGCTGGGACCCCGCGGCACGGCTGGCCGACATGGACCTCAACCACGTCGAGGCCAGCCTCTGCTTCCCCACCTTCCCCCGCTTCTGCGGCCAGACCTTCGCCGAGGCCCACGACAAGGAGGTCGCGCTCGCCTGTGTGCGCGCCTACAACGACTGGATGGTCGAGGAGTGGTGCGGCGACAGCGGCGGCCGGCTGATCCCGCTGTGCCTGATCCCGCTGTGGGACATCGGTCTCGCCGTCGCCGAGATCCGGCGCAACGCCGCGCGCGGGGTGCGCGCCGTGACCTTCTCCGAGATCCCCTCCCACCTAGGGCTGCCGTCCATCCACTCCGGCCACTGGGACCCGTTCTTCGCCGTGTGCGAGGAGACCGGCACGGTCGTCAACATGCACATCGGCTCGTCCTCGCAGATGCCCGCCGCCTCCCCGGACGCCCCGCCCGCCGTCCAGGCCTCGCTCTCCTTCAACAACGCCATGGCCTCGATGATGGACTTCCTCTTCAGCGGCGTGCTGGTCCGCTTCCCGCGCCTGAAACTCGCCTACTCCGAGGGACAGATGGGCTGGATCCCGTACGCCCTGGAGCGCGCCGACGACGTCTGGGAGGAGCACCGCGCCTGGGGCGGGGTGCGCGACCTGATCCCCGAGCCGCCGTCCACGTACTACTACCGGCAGATGTTCTGCTGCTTCTTCCGCGACAAGCACGGGGTCGCGTCCCTGGACGCGGTGGGCCGCGACAACGCCACCTTCGAGACCGACTACCCGCACGTCGACTCCACCTTCCCGCACACCAAGGAGGTGGCCCTCGACCATGTGAAGGGCCTCGACGACGAGACGGTGTACAAGCTGATGCGCGGCAACGCCATCCGCATGCTCGGCCTGGACCTCGACCGCTGATGGACCTGTCGTACCCGCCCGAGGAGGAGGAGTTCCGGGCCCGGCTGCGCGAGTGGCTCGCAAAGACGCTGCCCACACTGCCGCCGAAGCCGTCACCGGCCGACTGGCCCGCCCGCCGGGCCTACGACATGGGCTGGCAGCGGACGCTCCACGACGCCGGGTACGCCGGGGTGCACTGGGACGGCTCGCCGACCCGGCGGCTGATCTTCCTGGAGGAGACCGAGCGCGCGGGCGCGCCCTATGTGGGCGCCGGGTTCGTCGGGCTGCTGCACGCCGGGCCGACCATCGCCGCCGAGGGCACCCCCGAGCAGCGGGAGCGCTGGCTGCCGCCGATCCTGCGCGGCGAACAGGTGTGGTGCCAGGGCTTCAGCGAACCCGGCGCGGGCTCCGACCTCGCCGCCCTGCGCACGCGCGCGTGGCGCGACGGGGACACCTATGTGGTGAGCGGCTCCAAGATCTGGACCTCCCACGCCGAGGTCGCCGACTGGTGCGAACTGCTCGTGCGCACCGACCCGGACGCGCCGAAGCACCGTGGCATCAGCTGGCTCGCCCTGCCGATGGACACGCCCGGGGTGACCGTACGGCCGCTGCGGACGCTGGCCGGGTCCGAGGAGTTCGCCGAGGTGTTCCTGGACGAGGTGCGGGTGCCGGCCGCCAACCGGGTCGGCGCCGAGAACGACGGCTGGCGCGTGACCATGGTGACCCTGTCCTTCGAGCGCGGCACGGCCTTCGTCGGCGAGGTGGTCGCCTGCCGCCGTGTCCTCGGCGAACTCGCCCGCGAGGCCCGGCGCAACGGCTGCTGGGACGACCCCGCGCTGCGCCGCCGGCTGGGCAGGCTCAACGCCGAGTTCCGGGCGCTGTGGCGGCTCACCCAGTGGAACGTCAGCGAGGCGGAGGCCTCCGGCGGGGTGCCCGGTGTGGGCGGTTCGGTCTTCAAACTGGCCTATTCGCAGGCCCGTCAGGCGCTGTACGACACCGCCGCGGACGTCCTGGGCGCCGACGGCCTCGACCTCGCGCGGCCCTGGGTGCTCGACCGCCTCTCCTCGCTGTCGTACACCATCGCCGCCGGGACGTCGGAGATTCAGCGGACCATCGTGGCCGAGCGGATTCTGGGCCTGCCGAGGGGGAGGTGAGGGCCGGTGCGGTTCCAGCCGACCGGGGAGCAGAAGGCGCTCGCGGCGAGCCTGCGGGAGCTGCTGAGGCGCCGGTTCGGGCCCGAGGCGCTGCGGGCGGCCGTGGGCCGGGACCGGCTCGACCGTGAGCTGTGGCGCGAGTTGGGGGCCGCCGGGTTCTTCGCGCTCAGGCTGCCGGAGGCCCGGGGCGGGGTCGGACTGGGGCTGCCCGAGGCGGTGCTGGTGTTCGAGGAGGCCGGGCGGGCGCTGCTGCCGGGCCCGTTGATCGCCACGCATCTCGCGGCGGGCGAGGTGCCGGGCGCGGCGGAGGGCGAGGTCGTCGTCACGCGGGCCGACGGGGGCCTGGTGGAGTGGCTGGCGGAGGCGGACGTGGTGGCCGGGGTGCGCGAAGGGGGGTGCGCGCGGGCCGTACCGCTGCGATCGGTCGACCCGCTGACGCCGCTGCACCGGGTGCGGGACCGGACGCCGGAGCCGGACCGGACGGGGGAGCCGGACCGGACGGGGGAGCCCGACCCCCTCGTCTCGCTGCTGACCGCCGCCGAACAGCTCGGCTCCGCCGGACGCGCCGGTGAGCTGGCAGTGCAACACGCCCGTGTGCGGGAACAGTTCGGCAGGCCGATCGGGGCGTTCCAGGCCGTCCAGCATCGCTGTGCCGACCTGCTGGTCCGTACCGAGCTGGCCCGGGCCGCCGTCTACACCGCCGCCGTGACCGCCGACCCGGCCGACATCGCCGCCGCCCGGCTGCTGGCCGACGAGGCCGCCGTACGCGGCGCGCGGGACTGTCTCCAGGTTCACGGCGGGATGGGGTTCACCTGGGAGTCGGAGGTGCATCTGCATCTGAAGCGGGCGTGGGTGCGGACGCATCGTGCGGGAGGCGGTACGCACAGTGAGGAGTTGTTGGCCCGTGACCTGTCGGCCCCGGCTGGCTGACGGGCGCCGGCCTGCGGGAACGGCCGTGCGGACAGCGGGATGTCGCGGATTGTGGCATAGCGGCATCACGGAGCGTTGATACCGGGTTGTGTCCTACGTGTGACTCGTCACGTCCTGGAGTCGGCGTCCGGCTCCGGTACCTTGTGTGGGATGCGAGTGGTTCCGGGGACGAGCCATGCCGGAGTTGCCTCTGAGGCGGCCCCGGATCCGGCGGTGCGCGCCGCTGCTCGCGGGGCGGGAGTGCGAGAAGCCACCGTCTGTTCGACCTCCGGCGGTGGCCGTCGCACAGTATGCCGCAGGGGTACTCCTTCGCGCTGGAATATGCCCGAAGCGCTTGTTGGGGTGACGCAACGTCAACCAAGCTGTCCTGTAAGGGATTCACGTTCCGTGACCCTTGCTCTGGCCGTTGTTCTGATCATGCAGAAAATGGCTACGATCGTGGCCCTCGTGAGGCGCGAGCCTTTGTGTCCGCCGGTTCGGATGGTGTGAGCGGTGCAGGTGCTTCAAGTGCAGCTGGAGGTCCGGCCCGACCCCGCGGAGGTGGGGCGAGCCCGGAGGTGGGCGCGTGCGCGGCTCACCGGCGCGGGAGTGGGGGTCGACGAGCCGCTCGCCGAGACCCTGATCCTGCTCGTGTCCGAACTGGTCACCAACGCCGTGGTGCACACCGGCCGGCCGGCCGTGCTGCGCCTGGTGCTGCCGCTCGCGGCCGGACCGGCGACCGTCCGTCTGGAGGTCGCCGACACCAGCGACCGCGCCCCGGTGCCGCGTTGTGCCGACGGTGACGAGACCGGAGGGCGCGGACTCGCCCTGGTGGACGGCCTGGCCGACCGCTGGGGCTGGAGCCCCGACGGCGTCGGCAAGCGCATCTGGTGCGAACTGGACCGCTGCCCCGAGCCGCGCGCCGCGACGGTGTCGTACGGCGGCAGCGTGAGTGCCTACGAGGGGCTGGCCTACGAGGCGGTGTGACCTCGCGCGGGTCACCTCGGGGGCATTCCCCGGGCATCCCTGAGGCATCACCGGGGCACCCCTGGGGCACGGTTGCAGCGCCCGTCCGCTCCCTGCCGCCGACGCGGCGGGGTGCGCCCGGATGTGCTCCCGTGCGCTCCATGCCTGAATCGGGCATAAGTAATAATTCGCCGTTGGGGTGTTGACGTCGCGTGTCCGTTTGATCACGCTTGTGGACAGCGATTCGCCGTGAGGGGACGGCGAGGGCTTCGGTGACGGGAGCCCTCGGCGAGTGTGGGTCGTGATCCGGCGTCGGTCCCCTTCAAGGGTCGGAAGGGGCGGGGCGGGACGCCGGAGCCGGCCGGCGGCGCGCGATGCCGTGCTCGGGGCGGGCAGTTGCGCGCCGCCGGCCGGGGGAGCGGGGGAGGCTGGGGGCCGGGGAAGCCGGGGGTATGCCCTGGGGGGCAGTCCCTAGGGGTGGGGTGGGCCCCCGGATCAGAGAACGGCCACCGGTGCCACGGGGGTTCCCGTCGCGCCGGTGAAGGGTTCGGGTGTCGCCGACAGCAGGAAGTCGTGGCGGCCCGTTTCTCCACAGGCTGTGGACAACTCTTCCAGATTCCAGTTCTGGCCCTGGAGCATGCCCATCTCCACCAGATGCAGGGCGTGTACGGGCAGCCACAGGTCCTCGATCTCGGGCGGGAAGATCTCGAACGTCAGGGTGTCGTTCGCGACCGCGGCCACGTCACGTGCGTGGAACCACTCGGGCGTACGAACCGACAGCCCCGGCGACGGATACGCGTAACCATGCCGGTCCCCGGCCAGCAGCACCCGGATCTGCCCCGTGCGCACCAGCACCACGTCACCGGCGCGCACCCGTACGCCCGCGAACTCCTCGGCCGCCTCCAGGTCCTCGGGGGTGACCGCGTGGCCGCCGTCCAGCCGTTCGACGCCACGCGCGCGTGCCACGTCCAGCAGCACCCCGCGCGAGACGAGATGGCGCACCTTGTCGATGCCCGCGAAGGCGGCGCCGCCGTGCGCGGTGACGGTGGCGGCCGGGCGGCCGTTGTAGAGGCGGCCGGAGTGCGAGACATGGGGCAGGGCGTCCCAGTGGGTGCCCGCCTGAAGGCCCATCGTCACCACGTCGTCGCTGCACGCCACCGTCCCGGGCCCGAACAGTTCCTGATTGACCTGCACCATCGCGTGCAGCGGGTCGATCCGGCCCGGGATCATGCCCGTCTGCACACCGTCCTGCCTGAGCGGCAGCGCGAGCGGGACGCGGCGCCCGGTGCGCACGCGGGCCGCCGCCTCGCGCACCACCTCGTCGGTGACCAGGTTCAGGGTGCCGATCTCGTCGTCGGCCCCCCAGCGGCCCCAGTTGTTCACCCTCTTGGCGATCTCGTGGAACTCGGCCGGCAGTGCCATCGGTGCCTCCCCGGGGCTTGTCCTGGCCCGTCCGTCGGGACTTAGAATCTAACGGTCCGTCAGAAACCGCGGGAAGGGGCCGGGCGTGGGGAACTTCTTGAGCGGCAGGGTCGTCGCGGTGACCGGGGCCGGCCGGGGCATCGGCCGCGCGGTGGCACGGGCCGCGGCCGCCGAGGGCGCCCGGGTCGTGGTCAACGACTACGGCGTCTCCGTCGACGGCGCCTCACCCACGAGCGAGATCGCCGGCGCCGTCGTCAAGGAGATCGAGGCCGCGGGCGGCGAGGCCGTCGCCGTCGCGGACGACATCTCCACGATGGCCGGAGGCCAACGCGTCGTCGACACCGCGCTGTCGGCGTACGGACGCCTCGACGGGGTGGTGTGCGTCGCAGGCATCCTGCGCGAACGGATGCTCTTCAACATGTCCGAGGAGGAGTGGGACCCCGTCCTCGCCACCCATCTCAAGGGCACGTTCACCGTGTTCCGCGCCGCCTCGGCGGTGATGCGCCGGCAGCGCGCTGGCACCCTGCTCGGCTTCACCAGCGGCAACCACCAGGGGTCCGTCTCCCAGGCCAACTACAGCGCCGCCAAGGGCGGTGTCATCTCCCTGGTCCGCAGCGCGGCCCTGGGGCTGCACAAGTACGGGGTGACCGCCAACGCCGTGGCGCCCGTCGCCCGCACCCGCATGTCGGCGAACGTCCCCGTGGAACTCGCCGAGATCGGGGAGCCGGAGGACGTGGCCGCGCTCGTGGTGTACCTGCTGTCCGAGCGGGCGCGGGAGATCACCGGGCAGGTGTACACGGTCGCCGGGCCGAAGATCGCGGTGTGGGCGCAGCCGCGCGAACTGCGGGCCGCCTACGCGCAGGGCCCCTGGACGCCCGAGCGGATCGCCGAGCTGCTGCCGGGGACCGTCGGGGTCGATCCGATGCCGCTGCTGGAGAAGGTCGCCGCCATGGAGCGGGCCGCGGCGGCCGGGGACCGGCCCAACGCCGGGGCGCGCCAGGTGCCGTAGGGGCACACGTTCGCGGAAGTCGAGGAGAGCCGATGGACTTCGGGTTTGCCGCCGAGGACGAGGAGTTCCGTGCCGAGGCCCGCTCGTGGCTGGCCGCGCACGCCGGGGCCGCGACGGACCGGCGCGCCTGGGAACGCACGCTCGGCAAGGCCGGGTGGATCGGGATCGGCTGGGCCGAGGGCGGGTACGGCAACCGTCCGGCCGGCCTCACCCGGCAGGTCGTCTGGGCGGAGGAGTACGCCCGCTCCTGCGCGCCCCCGCGCTCCGGGCACATCGGGGAGAACCTGCTCGCCCCGACGCTCCTCGCCCATGGCACCGAGGAGCAGAAGGCCCGCTTCCTGCCCCCGGTCGCGGCCGGGGACGAGCTGTGGTGCCAGGGGTACAGCGAACCGGAGGCCGGGTCGGACCTGGCCGGGGTGCGCACCCGGGCCGAGCGCGCGGCCGACGGGACCTACCGGATCAGCGGGCAGAAGATCTGGACCTCGCTCGCCCACGAGGCCGACTGGTGCTTCGTGCTCGCCCGCACCGACCCGGGCTCCCGGCGCCACCACGGGCTGAGCCTGCTGCTGGTGCCCATGGACCAGCCGGGACGCGTCGAGGTGCGGCCGATCCGCCAGGCCACCGGGACCAGCGACTTCAACGAGGTGTTCTTCGACGGCGCGTACGCCCGCGCGGAGCACGTGCTCGGCGGCGAGGGCGCCGGATGGCGGGTCGCCATGACCCTGCTCGGTGTCGAGCGGGGCGTGTCGACGCTCGCCCAGCAGGTCGGGTTCGCCGCCGAGCTGGACCGGGTGGTGCGCACCGCCGTGGAGAGCGGCGCCGCCGACGACCCCGTCGTACGGAGTCGTCTTGTACGGCAGTGGGCCGAGCTGCGCGTCATGCGCTGGCACGCGCTGCGCACGCTCGGCGGCACGAGCGGCCCCAGCACGGCGAAGCTGCTGTGGGCCTCCTGGCATCAGCGGCTGGGGGAGCTGGCCGTGCTGGCGCGGGGCGCCTCGGCGGGAGCCGGGCCCGTCGCGTGGTCCGCCGGTCGGCCGTACGAACTCGACGCCGATCAGCATCTGTTCCTGTTCTCCCGGGCCGACACGATCTACGGCGGCTCGGACCAGATCCAGCGCACGATCATCGCCGAGCGGGTGCTCGGACTGCCCAGGGAACCCAGGGGATAGGGGAGTGGCCGGGATGCGTGGTGTGGTGTTCGACGGCAGGCGGGCCGAGGTCGTGGACGACCTCCAGGTGCGGGACCCGGGGCCGGGCGAGGTGCTGGTGGCCGTGTCGGCGGCGGGGCTGTGCCACAGCGATCTGTCGGTTCTGGACGGCACGATCCCCTTCCCCGTGCCGGTGGTGCTCGGGCACGAGGGCTCCGGGGTGGTGGAAGGGGTCGGCGCGGGCGTCACCCATGTCGCGCCCGGCGACCGGGTGGCCCTGTCCACGCTGGCCGGCTGCGGCGCCTGCGCCGAGTGCGACCGGGGCCGGCCGACCATGTGCCGGCAGTCCATCGGGCGCCCGGGACGGCCCTTCACGCGGGCGGGGGAGCCACTGTTCCAGTTCGCCTCCAACTCCGCCTTCGCCGAACGGACCCTGGTCAAGGCCGTGCAGGCGGTCCGGCTGCCGGAGGACGTCCCCATGCCGTCCGCCGCGCTCATCGGCTGCGCGGTGCTCACCGGGGTCGGGGCGGTGCTCAACCGGGCCCGGGTCGAGGCGGGGGACCGGGTCGTGGTGATCGGCGCGGGCGGGGTCGGGCTCAATGTCGTCCAGGGCGCCCGGCTCGCCGGGGCCACGCGGATCGTGGCCGTCGACGCCAACCCGGACAAGGCGGAGGCCGCCCGGCGGTTCGGCGCGACCGACTTCTTCACCTCCGCCGACGACGTGGCCGGGGTGCTGCCCACCGGAGCCGACCATGTGTTCGAGTGCGTGGGTCGGGTCGAGCTGATCCGCCGGGCCGTGGACCTGCTCGACCGGCACGGCCAGGCGGTGCTGCTCGGCGTCCCGCCCGCCACCGCCGAGGCGTCCTTCCGCGTCTCCTCCCTCTACCTGGACAAGTCGGTCCTCGGCTGCCGCTACGGCTCCTCGCGGCCGCAGCGGGACATCGCCCGGTACGCCGAGCTGTACCGGGCCGGGCGGCTGATGCTGGACGAGCTGGTGACGCGGACGTACCCGGTCGAGGACTTCGGCAAGGCGGCGCAGGACGCCCGGGCGGGGAGGGTGGCCCGGGCGGTGCTGACGTTCTGAGGGGTTTGCGGCCGACCGTTCCGATATGGGGTGCCGCCGGACGCCTGGCCGAAAGTTGTCCACAGGCGGGGGAAAACTCGTCACGTTCTCACGCGCGTGCCGTCGTCACATGCGTGCCGTCGTCATGTGCGTCCCGTCTTCGGGCAGGCTGCCGTCCTCGGGCAGGATCCCGTCCTCGGGCAGGCTGCCGTCCTCCGGCAGGCTTTCGCCCTCCGGCAGGGACCCGTCCTCGCGGCCGGTGACCCGGAAGGTGCGGCGGTACGCGGTCGGGGTGACGCCGAGGGCCGCCTGAAGGTGCTGGCGCATCGACTGGGCGGCGCCGAAACCGGCGTCGCGGGCGATCCGGTCCACGGACAGACCGGTGGACTCCAGCAGATGCCGGGCCCGTTCGACGCGCTGCTGGGTGAGCCACTGGCCCGGGCTGACGCCCGTCTCCTCGCGGAACCGGCGAGTGAAGGTCCGTACCGACATCGACTCCTGCGCGGCCATGTCCCGCAGCTGGATCGGCTCGTGCAGCCGGCCGAGCGCCCAGGCGCGGGCCGTCGTGGTCGTGGCCTGCTGAAGGTCGGGCACCGGCCGCTCGATGTACTGCGCCTGCCCGCCGTCGCGGTGCGGCGGGACGACCGTACGGCGGGCCACCTCGTTGGCGACGGCCGTGCCGTGGTCGCGGCGGACCATGTGCAGGCACAGGTCGATGCCGGCCGCGACGCCCGCCGAGGTCAGCACGTCCCCGTCGTCGATGAACAGCACGTCGGGGTCCAGATCGACCTGGGGGAAGGTCCTCCGGAAGTGCTCCGCGTCGGCCCAGTGCGTGGTCGCGGGGCGGCCGTCGAGGTAACCGGCGGCGGCCAGCACGTACACGCCGGTGCAGATGGAGGCGAGCCGTGCGCCGGGGCGCACCAGGGCGAGCGCCGCCCTGAGCTCCTCGGTGAGGGTGCCCCGCTCGAAGACCGGGCCCAGCTCGTAGGAGGCCGGGACGATCACGGTGTCGGCGGTGGCCAGGGCCTCCGGGCCGTGGCCGACCTGGATGGCGAAGTCGGCGTCGGTCTCCACCGGGCCCGGCGGGCGCACCGAGCAGGTGATCACCTCGTACAGATGCCGCCCCCGGGCGTCCTTGGGGCGGCCGAAGATGCGGTGCGGGATGCCCAGCTCGAAGGGGAGCAGCCCGTCCAGGGCCAGGACGACGACGCGGTGGGGGCGGAACTCCGGCTCACTGGGCATGGCCCGATTCTAACGAATGCTGTCCTTCGGGCCACTCGATGCGTCTGGCCGGATCGCCGAGTCTGTATGTCGTGAGCCAGACGAACCAGAGCCGGACGAACGAGGACCGGACGAACGAGGGCCGGGCAAGCGAGAGCCTGACGAGCGAGAGCCTGACGAGCGAAGGCCGGGCAAGCGATCGCCGGGCGAACGAGGGCCGGACGGGCGAGACCGCCGCGGACGCCGTGCCGCGGCCGAAGGCCGTCCGTGACCGTCGGCGCGTCCACCGTGCCTGGTTCGTCGCCGCCGTCACCTTCGTGACGATCCTCGGCGCCGCCGCCTTCCGGACCCTGCCCGGGCTGATGTTCGACCCGCTGGAGGAGGAGTTCGGCTGGTCGCGCGGCACGGTCGGCGCCGCCGTCTCCGTCAACCTCGCGCTGTACGGGCTGACCGCGCCGTTCGCCGCGGCGCTCATGGACCGCTTCGGCATCCGCAGGGTGGTCGCCGCCGCCCTCACGGTGATCGCCCTCGGCTCGGGGCTCACCGTGTGGATGACCGCGCCCTGGCAACTGCTGCTGTGCTGGGGCCTGCTGGTCGGCCTCGGCACCGGCTCCATGGCGCTGGCGTTCGCCGCGACGGTCACCAACCGCTGGTTCACCGAGCGGCGCGGGCTGGTCACCGGCATCCTCACCGCCGCCTCCGCGTCCGGCCAGCTGATCTTCCTGCCGGTGCTGTCCTGGATCGTCACCCGTCACGACTGGCGCCCGGCCGCCGTCACCGTCGCTCTCGCCGCCCTCGCCGTGGTGCCCTTCGTCTGGCTGCTGCTGCGCGACCACCCGGCCGACGTGGGTCTGCGGCCGTACGGCGCCGAGGAGTTCGTGCCCAAGCCCGCTCCGGTCCAGGGCGCCGCGAGCCGTGCGGTGAAGGTGCTGTTCTCGGCCGCGCGCACCGGCCCCTTCTGGCTGCTCGCCGGCTCCTTCGCGATCTGCGGCGCCTCCACCAACGGCCTGATCCAGACCCACTTCATCCCCGCCGCCCACGACCACGGCATGCCGGTCACCGCCGCGGCCTCGCTGCTCGCCGTCATCGGGGTCTTCGACGTCATCGGCACGGTGGCCTCCGGCTGGTTCACCGACCGCTTCGAGGCCCGCCGTCTGCTCGCCGTGTACTACGCCCTGCGCGGTGTCTCGCTGCTGTTCCTGCCGATGCTGATGGCGCCGAACGTCCACCCGCCGATGCTGTTCTTCATCGTCTTCTACGGCCTGGACTGGGTCGCCACCGTGCCCCCGACCATCGCCCTGTGCCGCGAGCACTACGGCGAGGACAGCGCGATCGTCTTCGGCTGGGTGCTGGCCTCGCACCAGATCGGCGCGGCGGTGGTGGCCTTCGCCGGCGGTGTCGCCCGGGACGCCTTCGGCTCCTACGACGTCGTGTGGGTCGCCTCGGGCGCGCTGTGCGCGGCGGCCGCGCTGATGGTGCTGGTGATCCGGCGCCGGCCGGCCGGGGTGCCGGCCCTGGCCTGACGGTCCCGGCCCGACGGTCCGGCGGGGCGGTCCTGGGGTGGGGCGGGGTCCGGCGTGGAGCTCAGTTCTCCAGCCGGGCGAACCGCCCCAGGTGGAAGAGCAGGGGCTCGTCCGCCCCGGCCGCGCCGAGGGCGTCGACCCGCCCGACCACGATCAGATGGTCACCGCCGGTGTGGACGGCGTGGATCGTGCAGTCGATCCAGGCCACCGTGCCCGTCAGCCGGGGCGCGCCGGAGACGGGCGCGTCGTCGTACGCCACCCCCGCGAACTTGTCGCCGCCGCTGACCGCGAAGCCGCGGCACAGCTCGCCCTGACCGGCGGCCAGCACGTTCACACAGAAGGCGCCCGCGCGGGCGATCCGCGGCCAGGTCGTCGACGAGCGGCCGACCATGAAGGCGACCAGCGGCGGATCGAGGGACAGCGAGGAGAAGGACTGGCAGGCGAAGCCCGCGGGAGAGGACTCGTCCGCGGCCGCCGGTGCCGTGACGACGGCCACGCCTGTCGCGAAGTTCCCGAGCACCCGCCGGAACACGCCCTGGTCCACGGGTGCCCGTTCGTCGGCGCCCACGCAGCGCAGCTCCGGCCGGGGCAGCGCCTCCACGGGGTGCGGCGCGGCGGGGCCGGACGACCTGAGGTAGCGGACGGCGGCGGCCGCCATCCCTGCGGTTCCCATCACACGAACAGTGAACCTGACGCGGCGTCAGATAGGAAGTCCGCTTCGGTCACATTCGGGGCCGGTACGGCGGTCAGCGCCCCGTGAACTTCGGCGCCCGGCGCCGCGCGAAGCTCTCCAGACCCTCCCGGGCGTCGGAGGTCGTCATGTTGATCTCCTGCGCTGCGGCCTCCGCGGCGAAGGCGGTGGCGCGGTCGCTGTCGAGGGAGGCGTTGACGAGCTGCTTGGTCAGGGCGAGGGCGCGCGTCGGGCCTTCGGCGAGACGGCCGGCCCACTCCCGGGCGGTGACGGCGAGCTCGGCGTCCGGCACGACCCGGTTGACCAGACCCAGCCGTTCCGCGTCGGCTGCGGTGAGGGCGTCGCCGAAGAACATCAGCTGCTTCGCCCGGTGCGGTCCGATCAGCCGGGGCAGGAGGTAGGCGCCGCCCGCGTCGGGGACGAGGCCGCGGCGGACGAACACCTCGATGAAACGGGCCGATTCGGCGGCCAGGACGAGATCGCAGGCGAGGGCCAGATGGGCGCCGAGGCCCGCCGCGACACCGTTCACGGCGGCGACGACCGGCTTCTCGCAGTCGAGGACGGCGGCGACGAGCCGCTGGGCGCCGAGGCGCAGGGTGCGGGCGACGTCCCCGGCGACCCGGTCTCTGTCGGCGACCCGGTCCCTGTCGGCGACTCGCTCCCCGCCGGCGCCCTGCTGCCCGGAGCCCGGCGCGCTGTCCTGCCGCCCTGCTGGGCCCCGCGCGCTCTCCTGCTGTCCCGGGCCCGGTGTGCCGTCCTGTGGCCCGTCCCGCCGGCCGGCTCCCGCTCCGGCGCCCCGCAGATCCGCCCCCGCGCAGAACCCCCGTCCCGCTCCGGTGATCACCACCGCCCTCACGTCCGGGTCGGCGGAGGCCTGTGCGAGCCGCAGGACGAGGAGTTCGCGCAGGCCGGGGGTGACGGCGTTGAGGGCTTCGGGGCGATTGAGGGTCAGGTGGGCGACCTGATTGTCAGTGGTGTGCTGTATCCATGATTCAGCGGATCTTTCCGGTGATCGGGGGAAATCGTCCATGCCCATCTCAGCGACACACCGCCAACGCGTCCAGCGCCACCGCGCCGTGGCCCCGGGGCAGCACCATCAGCGGGTTGACGTCCAGCTCGGCGAGGTCGTCGCCCAGTTCCAGCGCCATGCGCTGCACCCGGAGGATCACCTCGACGAGAGCCTCCACGTCGGCCGGGGGTCGCCCCCGCACCCCGTCCAGCAGAGCCCGCCCGCGCAGTTCGCCGAGCATGTCGCGGGCCTGCTCCTCGCCGAAGGGCGGCACCCGGACGGCCGTGTCCCGCAGGACCTCCACGAGCACCCCGCCCAGCCCCACGGTCACGGTCGGCCCGAACAGCTCGTCGTGCGAGACGCCGACCACCATCTCCACGCCCTGCTCGACCATCTGGCAGACCAGCACCCCGTCCAGCTCGACCCCCTCGTAGCGGGCGATGTCGGTCAGTTCGCGGTAGGTGTCGCGGACCTGGGCGGCCGAGGTCAGCCCGACCTTCACCAGGCCCAGCTCGCTCTTGTGGGCGATCCGCGCGCCGGAGGCCTTCATCACCACCGGGTAGCCCACCAGCCCGGCCGCGCGCACGGCCGCCGCCGCACTGGTCACCAGCTGCTCGCGCGGCACCCGGATGCCGTAGGCGCGCAGCAGCTGCTTGGCCGCGTGCTCGCTCAACTGGCCGCTGTTCTGCAGCAGTTCGCGCGCCTTGCGGTAGGAGGGGGACGGCGTGCGCGGCGCTTCGTCGAAGGGGGAGCGGTAGTCGCGCACGAAGCGGTGATGGCCGAGGTAGGCGCGGACGGCGGACAGGCAGTTGCCCACCGTGCGGAAGGTGGCGACCCGGGAGGAGCCGAGCAGCACCTCGCGATAGGCCGGCTCGGTGCCCACCGGCGATCCCCACACGACACAGACCAGTTTGTCCGTGTGCTCGGCGGCGTCCACCAGGTCGCGCACGAGCCGGTCGCTCAGCGGTGGGAAGGGCCCGGTGACCGGGCAGACCAGCACCCCCACCTCGGGGTCGGCCAGCAGTGCGTCGATGATCTTCCGGCCGCGTTCGTCGCCCACCGGATGCCCGCCGTTGTCGACGGGGTTGGCCACGTTCAGATAGCCGGGTATCCACTGGTGGAGTTCGGCCTGCTTCCGCTCGGACAGCCGCGGTATCCGCAGTCCGAGTCCGGTCGCGAGGTCGGCGACGTGCGCGCCCGTGCCGCCCGAGATCGAATAGACCGCGACCCCGTCGGCGCGCGGGGGCCGGGCGCGGGCGAGCAGGGCCGCGGTGTCCTGGAGTTCGTCGAGCCCGTCGACGCGGATCACGCCGAACTGCCGCATCGCCGCGTCGACCACGGCGTCCGCGCCGGTCAGCTTGCCGGTGTGGGAGGCGGCCGTGCGGGCGCCGGTCTCCGTGCGGCCCACCTTGACCGCGACCACCGGCACGCCCCGCCGGGCGGCCCGGTCGGCGGCCAGCAGGAAGGCGCGGCCGTCCTTCAGGCCCTCCATATAGGCGGCGATCGCGCCGACCTCGGGCCGCTCGGCGAAGTAGGAGATGAAGTCGGCGGTCTCCAGGTCGGCCTCGTTGCCGGTCGGCGCCCAGTGCGAGAGCCGTACGCCCAGCTCCTGGAGGGCGAAGACGGGCCGGCCCTGGTGGCCGGACTGGGTGACGAGCGCGATCGCCGGACCGTCGAGGTCCTCGCGGAACCGCTCGAAGGCGTTGAGATTGGTGTTCGGCCCGAGCAGCCGCAGCCCGGACCGGGCGACCGCGGCGGACAGCCGGGCCTGCGCGGCGGCTCCCCTCGCACCGGTCTCGGCGAAGCCGGAGGCGAAGACGACCGCGAACCTCGCCTTGGCCTCGGCGAGTTCCTCGATCACCGGCAGGGGGTCGGCGACCAGCAGCACGGCCAGATCGACCTGCTCGGGCAGGTCGGCGACGGAAGGGAGGCAGGGGATCCCGAAGACGGAGGCGCGGGCGGGGTGGACCGGGTGCAGCCGGGCCCCCATCCGCTCGGCCCAGGACAGCAGCTGCCGGGTGACACCGGTGTTCGGGCGCCCCTCGGTGTCCGACGCGCCGATCACGGCGACGGACTCGGGCCGGAACAGCCGGTCGAGGTCGGGTGCACCGGCGTGCAGCGGGCGCCCGCTGACGTCGAGATCGTCGGCCGGGCGGCCGTGGACGGCCGGGCCGGGCCGGTGCTCGCCGCACGCGATGACCCGGGCCCGGCGGGAGTCGGTGGTGAGGGTGCCGTGGGTTGATCCAAGCATCTGTCCGCCCGCTCCTGTCGTGACAGCTCCAGTAACTGACGCTCTGTCAGATTACTGAATTGACACAACGTCAGGAACTGCCTGTGCGGACAAAGATTGTGAAGCCGGCGCGGCCCGGACCGGCTCGGCCGGCCCGGCGCCGGGTCCCCGGCCGCCCTCGCGTCGTCGTCCGGAGGGCGGAGTGGACAGGGAGCCGGGCGGCGGGACCCGGCGGCCCACGGTCACCCGGCCAGCCGCGACACCCCCGACCCGGCGCGCCGGGCGATCCTCTTGGCGATCTTCTCGGCGTCGAGGGCGAGCTCGCGCAGCATGCCGCTGATGGGGTTGGTGAAGCCGGTGAAGTACAGGCCGGGGGCGTCGCGGGGGCTGCGGGCGCCGTGGACGACGGGTCTGCCGCTCGGGTCGAGGACGTCCAGATGGCCGACCAGGCTCTCCAGGGCGCGGGTGTAGCCGGTCGCCGCGATGACGGCGTCGGGGGCGACGCGGGTGCCGTCGGCGAGGAGGACCTCCTCGTCCTCGAAGGCGTCGACCGCGGCGACCACCTCCACCCGGCCCGCGCGCACGGCGTCGATCAGGCCGACGTCCTGGACGGGGATCGCCCCCTGGCCCACGCGGCTGTAGAGCCCGCTGTCGGGGCGGGGCAGGCCGTGGGCGGCGAGGTCGGGGACGCTCACCCGGGCCAGCGGCCGGGCGAGCGTGTCGACCAGGCCCACGGGCAGCCGGCGGACGAGGACGCCGGTGTACTGGGCGGCCCAGCCGGCCGTGGAGCGGCGGACGATGTGCGGGGCGGTGCGCACCGCGAGCCGGACCCGCTTGGCGCCGCCCTCGACCAGGTCGACGGCGATCTCGGCGCCGGTGTTGCCGACGCCGACGACGAGGACGTCACGGCCGGCGAAGGGCTCGGCGTTGCGGTAGCGGGAGGCGTGCAGGAACTCGCCGGGGTAGACGTCACGGCCCGGCCAGTCGGGGACGAGGGGGGTGTGGTTGTAGCCGGTGGCGACGACCACGGCGGCGCCGTCGAGCCGCCGCCCGCCCGTGGCGTGCAGCAGCCAGCCGCTGCCGTCCGGGGAGCGTTCGATCCGGGAGACCTCGACACCGGTCACGATCTCCAGGTCGTGGTGCTCGGCGTACTTCTCCAGGTAGCGCACCACGTCGTCCCGTGACACCCACCGCCCGAACCTGCGGGGCATGGCCAGGCCGGGCAGGGCGGAGAGCCGCCGGGTGGTGTGCAGATGCAGCCGGTCGTAATGGCCGCGCCAGGACGAGCCGACCGCGTCGGACTTCTCCAGTACGACGGCGCGCAGGCCCCGGGCGCGCAGCGCGTGCGCGACGGCGAGCCCGCCGGGGCCGGCGCCGACGACGTAAACGGGGCGTTCGGCGGGGTTCGCCACGGGGGGTGCGGACGCAGTGGAGTCGGACATGTCCGCGAGCGTAATGACACTCAGGGTTGATGGGTCTCGGTCAAGACCGGAATTGGTTGCGGAATGGTCACGAGTGGGGTGGTCGTGTGAAGGGTGCGCGGACGGAAGGCGGTCCCGTGGGGGCTCTCGCGCGGGCCCGGTCCTCCCGCGTCTTCCCGCCCCTCCACATCTGACGTACCGTCAGATCCATTCTTCGGCGGCGCATCGACGGGAGCGGCGGCCATGGACACGATCTGGCTCAGCGGTGCGGAGTGGCTCGCGGTGCTGCGTATCGGCCTCGGCCTGTGGTGGCTGGAGAGCTGGCGGCACAAGGACAAGAAGGCGTGGTTCGAGCGGGGCAGCGGCATCGAGTGGGCCGCGGGGGTCGCGGCCGGGCACCGCTGGGGCGCGGTGCGGTCGGGGTTCCGGACCGTGGTCGCGCCGCGCCCGAGGCTGATGGCCTACGTCGTCGCCTACGCCGAACTCGCCCTCGGCCTGGGGCTGATATCGGGACTGCTGACGCCGGTGGCGCTGGTCGGCGGGCTGCTGCTGAACGCCGTCTACTTCGTGCTCATGATCCACGACTGGGCCGAGCAGGGGCAGAACTCGATGATGGGGCTGATCTCGGTGGTGGGCCTGTTCGGGATGTCGTGGCAGACCTGGTCGCTGGACAGCGCGCTCGGGTGGTTCCGGTGAGCGGGGCGCCGGACACCGACCCGTTCTCCCGCCCCTACTGGGAGGCGGCGGCCCGGGGCGCCCTGCTGCTGCGCAGGTGCCGGGACTGCGGCCGGGCGCACCACCATCCGCGGGAGTTCTGCCCGTACTGCTGGAGCGAGGACGTGACCTGGGAGGAGGCGAGCGGCCGGGCCACGCTCTACTCCTGGTCGGTGGTGCACCGCAACGACCTGGCGCCCTTCCGGGAGCGCACGCCCTATGTGGTGGCCGTGGTCGACCTCGCCGAGGGGCCGCGGATGGCGACGGAGCTCGTGGGCGACGCGGCCGGGGCGCCACGGGCGGGGATGGAGCTGGAGGCGGGCTTCAGGGACGGGGTGCCGGTGTTCGGGACGCCGGGGGGGCAGGCCTTGATCGTATGAGCGGATGACCTTGAATGGGCGGATGACGTCGACACACGAGCCCTCTCTGACCAGCCACGTACCCGAGCTGTCCGGCCACGGCCTGCGGCTGCTGCCCTGGGACGCCGATTCCCCGGCGGACGCGCAGGCCTGGCTGCGCGGGCTGACCGACCCGGAGTTCCGGCGCTGGAACACGCCCCTGCGGCAGGTGGAGGACCTGGCCGCCGCGCGGGCCTCGCTGCGGGCGAAGGCCGAGCGGGCGGCGGACGGCGCCGACGTCACCTTCCGTGTCGTGGACGCGGCGAGCGGGACGACGCTCGGCCAGATCGGGGTCAACATGATCGACCGCCTGATGAGCACCGCCCGCGTCGGCTACTGGGTCCTGCCCGAGGCCCGCGGCCGGGGCGTGGCCACCCGCGCCCTGCTCCTCGCGACCCACTGGGCCCTGACCGACCTCGGACTGCACCGGCTCGAACTCGGTCACGCGGTGGGCCACGACGCATCCTGCCGCACGGCCGAGCGCTGCGGCTTCCCCGCCGAGGGCACCCTGCGCGGCGCGATGTGGGAGGACGAACGCCGCTCGACCTACCGCGACGTCCACCTCCATGCCCGGCTCGCCACGGACCCGGAGGTCACGGCCACAGCAGCCCCTTGACCCAGCCCTCGCCCTCCCGGCGGTAGACCAGGCGGACATGGCGGCGCCGCTCGTCGCCCTGGAAGAACTCGGCCTCGTCGGGGCGCATGCGGTAGAGGGTCCAGGAGGGCACCTCGGTCTCCGGGGCGGTGCGGGCCAGGTCCCAGGCGGCTTCCGAGGCCCGGTTCAGGGTCTCCAGCGAGGGCAGCGGCTCGCTCTGGTGCCCGGTGAGGGCCGCGGCCAGGGCGCCGGTGGTCCGGGCGTGCAGATCGGCGCGGGCGGCGCCGGGCGGGGCCTGCTCCACGGGGCCGCGCAGCCGGATCTGGCGGCCGTGGGCGGGCCAGTAGAAGCCGAGGGCGGCGTACGGGCGGGCGGCGAGCTGGCGGCCCTTGCGGCTGGTGGCGTGGGTGGCGAAGGCCCAGCCGTCGGCGTCGGCGCCGTGCAGCATCACGGTGCGTACGTCGGGCAGGCCGCCCTCGTCCGTGGTGGCGAGGCTCATCGTGTGCGGTTCGGGCTGCCCGGCCGCGGCCGCCTCCGCGAGCCACTCCGTGAAGAGGGCCAGCGGCTCGGCGGGGGCCGCGTCCGGGTCGAAGGGCCGCAGTTCCGTGACGCCGGGGGCCCACACCCGCAGCGACCGGAGCAGTTCGTGGAGGTCCAGTGCCATGGGCCGAGTATGGCCGTGCGGGCACCGGCCGCCGTTCACCCCCTGCCCAGCACCACCGTCCCCGAGGAGCAGAACCAGCCCCCCGTCCCCGAAGCCACCGCCAGCTCCGGCAGCGAGCCGTCCGCGCGGCGGACCTGACGTGCCTCCGCCTCGCCGCGCAGTTGCCGTACCGCCTCCACCAGCAGGAACAGGCCGCGCATACCCGGGTGCTGGGCCGAGAGGCCGCCGCCGTCGGTGTTGACCGGGAGCGCGCCGCCGGCCACCGTCAGCCGCCCCTTCGACACGAAGTCCCCGCCCTCGCCCTTGGCGCAGAAGCCGAGGTCCTCCAGGGTCACCAGGGTCATGTAGGTGAAGGCGTCGTAGATCTCGGCGAGGTCGATGTCCGACGGCCGCACCCCGGCCCGCGCGAAGGCCAGGGGGCCGCTCACCGCCGCAGGTGAGACCGTGAAGTCGGGCCAGGAGGAGAGCGCGGAGTGGGAGACGTGCTCGCCCGTGCCGAGCACCCACACCGGGCGGGTCCGGCAGTCGCGCACGTACTCCGGGGCCGCGAGCAGTACCGCCGCCCCGCCGTCGGAGCGCAGACAGCAGTGCGGCTTGGTGAAGGGGTCGGCGATCATCGGCGCGGACAGCACCTCGTCGACGGTCAGCGGCGTGCGGTGCAGCGCCTGCGGGTTCAGCGCCGCGTTCGCGCGGGCCTGGACCGCCACCTCGGCGAGCTGCTCGACCGTCGTGCCGTACTCGGTCATATGGCGGCGGGCCGCCATCGCGTACTTGGCGATGAGCGTGATGCCGTACGGCGTCTCGAACTGGGCGGGGCCGCGGCTGCCGAAGGAGACCTCGCCGGTGCGGCGGCCCGCGCGGACGTCGGCCCGTGCGGTGGAGCCGTAGACCAGCAGGACCGCGCGGGCGTGCCCGGCCGCGATGGCGTCGGCCGCGTGGGCCGCCATCACCTCCCAGGTCGCGCCGCCCACCGAGGTGGAGTCCACCCAGGTGGGCCGCAGGCCCAGATGGTCGGCGACCTCCACGGGTGCCAGCAGGCCGGTGCCCGCCGAGGCGAACCCGTCGACGACCGACCGGTCGAGCCCCGAGTCCGCCAGCGCGCGCCGGGCGGCCTCGGCGTGCAGGGCGTACGGGGTGGCGTCGTCCACCCGGCCGCAGGAGGAGAGGGCGACGCCGACGACGGCCGCATCACGATGACCCATGACAACTGACGGTACGTCAGATCTGGTGCCCGGTCGAGGTGCCGGACCCCTTCGCATCCTGGCCCGTGGGCCCTAATATGACGGTCCGTCAGTTCCGGAGGTCGCCCATGGACGTCGCCTTCACACCCGAGCAGGACGGGATCCGCCGCACCCTGCGGGACCTGCTCGCAGGACACCCCGTACCGGTCCGCGAGGCCGTCGATCTGCCCGGCGGTCACGACCCGGGCCTGTGGGCCGCGCTCGCCGAACGGCTCGGCCTGCCCGGACTCGCCCTCGCCCCCTCCTACGGCGGTGTCGGCTGCACCGCGACGGACCTCGCCCTCGCCGGCGAGGAGACCGGCCGCGCCCTCACCCCCTCGCCCCTGCTGGCCACCACCGTCCTGGCCGCCCCGGCGCTGCTCGCCCTCGGCACCGACGCCCAGCGCGCCCGGCTCCTCCCGGCGCTCGCCGACGGCACCCTCACCGCCGCCCTGGCCGCGCCCGGCCCGGCCCTCGCCACCGCCCTCGCGCTCACCGGCGACAACACCGGGCCCTGGTCGGGCGACGGCCGCGCGGGCGGCGTACAGGCCCGCCGCGAGCGGGGCGGCTGGCGACTGTACGGCGAGAGCGGCCAGGTCCTCGACGGGCACGGCGCGGGCCTGCTCCTCGTCCCCGCCCACACCGGCGGCTACGCCCGCTCCCGCACACTCCTCTTTCTCGTCCCCGGCGACGCCCCGGGCCTGACCCGCGTACGGCAGACCGCGCTGGACGCGACCAGGCCGTGCGGGCTGCTGCAACTGCGGGACGTGGAGGCCGAGTTGCTGGGGGAGGACGGCACGGCGGACGTGCCCGGGGCGCTGGCCCGGGTCGGCGCGGGTGCCGCCGCTTTCCTCGCCTGCGAGGCGGTGGGGGCCGCCGGGCGGGCGCTGGAGCTCACCGTCGAACACGTGCGGCGGCGCGAGCAGTTCGGGCGGCCGATCGGCTCCTTCCAGGCGCTCCAGCACCGGCTGGCCGACGTCCATGTCCATCTCGAGGCGGCCCGGTCGGCGGCGTACTACGCGGCCTGGGCGGCGGCCGGACCGGAAGGGGCGGGTGACGGGCCGGCCCCGGCGGCGGACGGCGCCGCCCCCCTCGCCCTCGCCCACGCCCTCGACGCGCTGCGGCTCGCCGCCGCCGAGGCGATCCAGTTCCACGGGGGCCTCGGCTTCACCTGGGAGCACGACGCCCACCTCTACTTCAAGCGGGCGGCCGGCGACGCGCTCCTCTTCGGCCCCGTCCATCGGCTGCGGGCCCGCGCCGCCGAGGCGGCCGGGGTGTTCGGCCCTGCGTGTCAGGAGGTGACGGTGTGAGCGGCCTCGGAGTGCGGTTCGTGCAGAAGGTGTCGTCCACGCGCGGCTTCGCCCGCGTCGCCCCGCACGTCATCCCGGCCCTGGACCGGGCCGTGCACCGGCTGACCAGGGGAAAGGTGCTGCTCAGCGCCCAGCTGCTGCCCGGCGTGGTGCTCACCGTCACCGGCGCCCGCAGCGGGCTGCCCCGGCGCACGCCGCTGGCCTGCATGCCGGAGGAACCCGGCCGCAGCTGGCTGCTGGTCGGCTCCAACTTCGGCCGCACCGGCCACCCCGCCTGGACCGCGAACCTCCTGGCCCACCCGGACGCCGAGGTCAGCTGGCAGGGCCGGGACATCCCCGTCACGGCCCGGCTGCTGACCGGGCCCGAGCGGGACGGGGCCTGGCGGGCGGTGCTGGCGTTCTGGCCGCCGTACGCCACGTACCAGGCGCGGGTGGAGCGCGAGATCCGGATCTTCAGGATCGTCCGGAGGCCGCCGTCGTAGTGGTGCCGGGCCGGGTCAGAGCGCGTGCTGGACCAGCAGGAACGTGCCGATGCCCAGCATCGCCGCCCCCGAGGTGCGGGTGACCGCGCGGGCGGCGGCGGGGCGGGCGCGCAGCACCGCGCGGGCCAGGACGCCGACGGAGAGGTAGACCGCGGCGCAGCACGCCATGTGCAGCAGGCCGAGCGCCGCGGTCTGCGCCGGCACCGGGAGGTGCCCGCCGTCGACGGTGAGGAACTGCGGCAGGACGGAGAGGTAGAGCAGCAGGCCCTTGGGGTTCAGGCCGCTGATCGTGGCCCCGCGCAGGAAGACGCCCGCGCTCCCGCCGCGCACCGGCTCCTCGCCGGCCCCGGGCACCGCCGGGCGGCGCAGCACGCCCCAGCCCAGCCACACCAGGTAGCAGGCGCCGGCGACGGTGAGCGCGGTGAGCAGGACCGGGGAGCCCGCGACCAGCACGGCGAGACCGGCCGCCGCGAGCACGGTGTGCAGCGCGTAGCCCGATACCAGGCCGCCGACCGCGGCCGCAACCGAGCGGCCGCGCAGCCCGGCGGAGATGGCGTACGCCCAGTCGGCGCCCGGCACGCACACCAGCAGCAGGTCGATCGCGAGGAAGGAGAGGAGGGAACCCGAGTCCATGCCGGGAACGCTATGCCGGATTGGCCCGAAAGTGTTCCTGAAGTTTGCCCGCGCTCTCGCACAGTGAGGGAAGATTTACCCCATGGATGACGTGGACCGGAAAATTCTTGCCGAGCTTCAGCAGGACGGGCGGCTGACCGTGACCGAGTTGGCCGGGCGGGTGCGGCTGAGTGTGTCGCCGTGCCACCGCCGGCTGCGGGAGCTGGAGCGGTCGGGGGCGATCAGCGGATACCGCGCGGTGGTGGAGCCGGCGGCGGTGGGGCTCAGCTTCGAGGCGCTGGTGTTCGTGTCCATGCGGCAGGAGGACCGGGACACCGTCGTCGAGTTCGAGCGGGCGCTCACCGAGGTCGAGCATGTGCTGGACGCCCAGCGGCTGTTCGGCGAGCCGGACTATCTGCTGCGGGTCGCCACCGCGGATCTCGCGGCGTTCCAGCGGCTCTACGACGAGAGGCTGGCCACTCTGCCGGGGGTGCAGCGGCTTACGTCGACGCTGGTGATGAAGCATGTGGTGAAGGACCGGCCGTTGCCCGCGTAGGCGCTGTGCCGGCGGTGGCCGCCGGGGGGCACCCTCGGTTGCTCGCGCACGCGCGGCGGAGTCGCGTGCCGGCAGTTCCCCGCGCCCCTTTCGGGGCGCTTGACAAGACGGTGGGGAATTGCGGCGGGGCTACTTCGTGGGCTTCTTGCCCGTCACGCCCAGGTAGACCAACAGGGCCAGATTCGGCTTCAGTTCGGCCTGCTTGACGCCCCAGGAGGTGAAGCCCTTCTGGTGCGAGGCGACGGCGGCGAGCATGGCCACAAGGGAGCCGGCGACGGCGGCCGGGTTGACGTCCTTGTCGACCCTGCCCTTGGACTGGAGTTCGGTGACGGCTTCCGCGAGGGAGTTGTTCACCGAGTTCAGGATCTTCATGCGGAGCTTGTAGAAGCGCTTGTCGCCCTCGGCCGCGCCGAGATCGACGACGCGCAGGATCGCGTCGTTCTTCCGCCAGAACTCCAGGAATCCGTCGACGAGTTCCTGCGCGGTCTGCCAGCCGGCCTTGCCGACCCAGCTGCGACCCTCCAGCAGTTCCGTCAACCCGGCGCCCTCGGCGGCCATTTGGTCGGCGATCTCCAGGACGGCACCTTCGACGTCCGGGAAGTACTGATAGAAGGTCGCGGGCGAAGTACCCGCCTTCCGGGCGACATCGATGACCTTGACGTCCCGGTACGGAGACGAGCTGAGCATCTCGCTGAGGCAGTCGAGCAGCTTCTGCCGCGTCGCCTGCCCGCGCCGACCGGCAACGCGGCCGTCGACGGTACGCACTTGTCCTGTCATGCCGTCAGCTTACCGAGGGGTGATCGGAGCGCGATTCGGCCGACTGCAAATGGGGTGCGCGGGGGTTCCGCGGCAGGTGTGCTGGTCTGCGCGTTGCGTGAGCGGCCGTTACGTTTCTTGTATGGCCGAAAACAGGGCATCGCGGGTCACGGAGGGCATCCCCTGCTGGGTGGACGCCCAGCTTCCCGACCTGGAAGCGGGGAAACGGTTCTACGGTGAGCTCTTCGGGTGGTCCTACGAGGACTGGTACCGGGGCAGTGTGCGGGCCCTGAAGGACGGTGAGCCGGTCGCCGCGCTGGCTCACAAGGCGGACGGGCGGATGCCCACCGTGTGGACGGTGTACTTCGCCACCCCGGCCGCCGAGCCGCTGGCCCGGCGCGTCCGGGAGACGGGCGGCCAGGTGGTGGCGGTGCCGATGCCCATGGGGGAGCTGGGCACGGTCGCGCTCGCCGCCGACCCCGAGGGCGCGGTGTTCGGCATCTGGGAGCCCGGCACCCACACCGGCTTCGGCCTGCGGCACGCGCCGGGCAGTTTCGTCTGGGCCGAGCTGTACGCCCGGGACACCGCGGGTGCCAACGGCTTCTACGGCGGCCTCTTCCACGACGCGCTGTTCGGGCCGGACGCCGAGCCCGACTTCGGGCGGGCGCCGGTCACCGACGTCTTCGCGGCCGAGATGCCCCCGCACTTCCTCGTCCACTTCCGGGTCGAGGACTGCGAGAGGGCCCTCGCGGAAGTGAACAGCCTCGGCGGACGCGTCCAGGCGGGACCGTTCGCCACCTCGTACGGCACAGTGGGGGTGGTCGCCGACGACCAGGGGGCGTCCTTCGCCGTGCTGGAGCGCTGATCAGGAGGCCTGTCGAAGGATTTTCGCCCCCGTTTGTCCGCTGACACCCCAATTCTCACCCGGTTCGCAACCGGGGCCTCGGCCAGGAAGAATCGGGGTGCGTGCCGCCATGGCGGTGCGGTGGTGAGACGCTGCACGGGGTCGTGCGCACAAGTGGGGCGCACGGCCCGTACGGGGAGGTGGCAGGCAAGTGGTGGATCAGCTGACGCAGCACGATCCGCGGCGGATCGGGCCGTTCGAGGTGCTGGGACGGCTGGGGGCCGGCGGCATGGGGCTGGTCTATCTCGCGCGCTCGGCGTCGGGCCGGCGGGTGGCGATCAAGACGGTCCGTACGGAACTCGCCGAGGACCAGCTCTTCCGCGTCCGCTTCACGCGCGAGGTGGAGGCCGCCCGCGCGGTCTCCGGCTTCTACACGGCGGCCGTGGTCGACGCCGATCCCCGCGCGGCGGTGCCCTGGCTGGCCACCGCCTATGTCCCCGCGCCCTCCCTCGAGGAGATAGTGAACGACTGCGGGCCGCTTCCGGCCCAGGCCGTGCGCTGGCTCGCCGCGGGTGTCGCCGAGGCCCTCCAGTCCATCCACGGCGCCGGGCTGGTCCACCGCGACCTCAAGCCCTCCAACGTCCTCGTGGTCGAGGACGGCCCCCGGGTGATCGACTTCGGCATCGCGTCCGGTGTCTCGAACACCCGTTTGACGATGACCAATGTGGCGGTCGGTACGCCCGCCTACATGTCGCCCGAGCAGGCCAAGGACTCCCGCAGTGTCACGGGCGCCAGCGACGTCTTCTCGCTCGGCTCCACCCTGGTCTTCGCCGCCACCGGCCACCCGCCCTACCACGGCGCCAACCCGGTCGAGACGGTGTTCATGCTGCTGCGCGAGGGCCCCGACCTGGACGGTCTGCCCGACGAGCTGCGGCCCCTGATCGAGTCCTGTATGCAGATGGAGGCCTCGGCCAGACCCACCCCGGCCGACCTCCAGGCCCAGCTCGCCCCGCATCTGTTCGGCTCCGGCTCCGACGACAGCGGCACCGCCTCGGCCTGGCTGCCGGAGAAGGCCGTCGCGATGATCGAGACCCGCCGCGGCGGCCGTCTCGCACCCAGACCCGCGGGTGGTGGCCGCAGCACCGGAGGGCGCCACCCGGGCGTACCCGCCGTACCGCCCCCGCCGCACCACCCGCCCGCCCCCGCCGTCGCGCCCGTCGGGGCCACGGCCCCCGTGGGCGCCCCGGACACCGGCCCCGTCCACCTGGCCGGCGGGTCCGTGCCGATCGGGCCGGGCCCGCGCGTGGCCGACGGCCGCGCCGCCGCCGTGAAGGCGCCCCCGCCCGAGGCGGGCCTGGTGGCCGCGTGGTCCAAGCCGCGGCCCGGTGTCAACGGCGCCGACACCTCCCCGGCGCAGCCGCCGGTCCCGGTCCCCGAGGTCCCCGGCTCCTGGCGCCCCTGGCGCTTCCGCATGTCCAACGACGTCTGGGGCACCCCGGCCGTCGCCGACGACCTCGTCTACGTCACCTCCTTCGAGGTGCACGCCCTCGACGTGGCCACCGGCCGCCGCCGTTTCAAGACCCGGGACGTCGCCTGGTCCATGGCGGTCGCGGACGGCCGTATCCACGCCTCCGACGGCCCCACCCTCTTCGCGCTGGACGCCAGGGAGGGCGCGGACCTGTGGCGCCTGCAGACGGACGCCTGGGTGTACTCGCTCAAGGCCGACCGGGGCACCGTCGTCACCGGCACCCGCGGCGGCGGCGTCCAGGCCTGGGAGGCGGCAGGCGGCCAGAAGCTCTGGGAGATCACCGGCGCCCAGACCGACTTCGAGTCCCCGGAGGCCGGCCCCGCCGTCCACGACGGCACCGTCTACGTCTGGCAGGACGCCCGGCTGCGCGCCCTGGACGCCCGTACCGGCGACGAGCGCTGGTCGTACCCCATCGGTGACGCGGCCTCCTGCGGCGGCGTCCCCGTCCGGCTCACCCCGGCCCCCGACGGCTATGTCTACGTCAGCGCGGGCACCCGCGTCCTCGCCATCGACATCGCCGCGGGGCACGTCAAGTGGCACTTCGAGGCGCCCGCCGTCTTCCTCTGCCCGCCCGCCTACGCGCCCGGCCCCGCCGTCACCGGCGGCGGCGTGTACCTCGCCGACTACCTCGGCACGGTCTACGCCCTCGACGCCACCGACGGCCGCGACCGCTGGCGCATCGCCACCGAGAGCCGGGCCTCGATCGAGCCGGTACTGGTGGCCGCCGGACACGTCCATGTCGGCAGCGGCAACGGCCTCTACACCCTGGACGCCGTCACCGGCACCCCGAAGTGGCGCTTCCAGGCGGGCGGTGACATCGTCGGCGCCCCCTCGGTGGCCGAGGGCCGTATCCACTTCGGCTCCACCGACCACCTGCTCTACACCCTGAAGGCCGACGACGGCCGTCTGCGCTGGAAGCTGGCCACGGGCGGCGAGATCACCGGCTCGCCGGTGGTCAAGGACGGCATCGTGTACGCGTGCAGCAAGGACCGCTGCGTGTACGCGCTCGACGCGGAGAAGGGCACGGGCACGGCACGGACCACCTGACCCGCGCGCCCCGCCGACGGCCGGTCCCGGTACGGGACGGCCGTCGTCCCGGGGCACGGAAGGGGGTCCAGACGGCGGCCGTCGCTCGGGAGGGCGGGTGGCGGACGCCGGTCACCTCACCGCTGAGGCCCGCGCCGGTCTCCTCGCCGCTCTCACAGCAGACGCTACGCCCGGCGAGTCGGCCCCGCCACGCGGGACAGGCCCGCCACCTGCTGCGATGCACTATCTGGTGCGATGCCCGCCCGGCCGCCCCCGGAACAGCTCCGCCTGCCGGCCGGGCGGCAGATTCCCCAGCGCGATCAGCTGCGGCGCCTGGGCGAACCCCCGGGCCAGCGCCCCCTCCCGCGCCGCCCACAGCGCCCGCACGGTCCCCTGCACCGCCTGCGCCGGACACCCCGCGATCACCTCGGCGCAGGACACCGCGGCCGCCACCGCCCCGCCCCGCGGGGTCAGCTCCGACACCAGCCCCGTCGCATGGGCCCGCTCCGCCCCGATCCGCTCCCGCACCCCCATCAGCGCCATCCGCGCGACCTCCCCGTACGGCATCCGCTGCGCCATGAGCAGCGTCTCGTAGGCGCTGACCATCCCGTACGAGGTGTGCGGGTCGAAGAACGAGGCGTCCGCCCCCGCGACGACGAACTCGCACTCCCCGAGCAGATAGAAGGCGCCGCCGCAGGCCATCCCCTCCACAGCGGCGACGACCGGCTTCCACAGGTCGCAGGACTTCGGCCCGACCCGCAGCAGCGGATCGTCCAGCATGTACGGCGACGAGGGCTGCTCCACCACGACGTCCCGGTCGATCCCGGTGCAGAACGCCCGTGTCCCGGACCCGGTGAGCACGACCGCGCGTACCGAGTCGTCGAACCGCAACGCCCGCCAGATGCCGGTCAGTCGCTCCACCGCCGCCAGGTCGAGCGCGTTGAGCCGCTCCGGCCGGTCGAGGGTGACGACGGCGACGGCGGTGTCCTCGTCGACGTCGAGCCGCACACTCACGGCTGCTCCAGCAGCCACTGGGGAAGCCCGTCGCCGGTGAACGAGACCCGCACCCGGGCCCCGATCCGGATCAGCCGCGGGTCGAGGGAGTCGATGGGCGCGCCCGGAGCGGCGACCAGGTTGCCGACGAGCCGGACGCGGGGGGCGTCGGAGAGTTCGACGATCACGACGGGGTACGGCGCCCGCTCCGCGTAGCCGGGCAGCAGCGGCGGATGGGCGACTACGTACGACCAGACGCGGCCGCGGCCGTCGGTGGGCTTCCACGCGCACGCGAAGGACCCGCAGTGCGGGCAGCAGGGCCGGGGCGGGAAGCGGACCTCGCCGCAGTCCGCGCAGGCCTGGACGCGCAGTTCGCCGCGGGCCGCGTACTCCCAGAAGGGCGCGCCGTCGGTGTCGGTGACAGGGGTCAGCATGGTCAGCTCCTGAGCAGCAGCGCGGAGGTGGGCACGCCCTCGCCGGCCGTGACGAGGCAGGTGGTGGCACCGGGGACCTGCGCGGTGGCGGTGCCGCGCAGTTGCTTCACCCCTTCGTTGATCAGGTTGAAGCCGTGCACATAGGCCTCGCTGAGCCCGCCCCCGCCGGTGTTGAGCGGCAGCCGACCGCCGGTCTCCAGCGCGCCCTGCTCGGTGAAGGCGCCGCCCTCGCCCCTCGCGCAGAAGCCGTAGCCCTCCAGGGAGAGCGGGACGAGCGGGGTGAAGGCGTCGTAGATCTGCGCCACGTCCACGTCGTCCGGGGTGAGGTCGGCCTGCTTCCACAACTGCCGGGCGGCGGTCCAGGCGGGGCCGGTGAGGGGGTCGTCGTTCCAGTAGTTGACCATGCCGTGGTGCTGGGCGGGCAGGCCCTGGGCGGCGGAGTGGATGAGGACCGGCCGGTGGCGGCAGTCGCGGGCGCGCTCGCGCGAGACGACCACGCAGGCCAGCGCCCCGTCCGTCTCCAGGCAGTTGTCGTACAGGCACAGCGGCTCGCTGATCCAGCGCGAGGTCATGTACATCTCGCGGGTCAGGGGGCGGTCGTACATCACCGCCGCCGGGTTCTGGTTGGCCCGGTTGCGGCAGGCGAGGGCGACGTTGAACAGGTGGTCCCGGGTGGCGCCGTACTCGTGCATGTACCGCCGGGCCAGCATGGCGATCTCGTCGGCCGGCCGCAGCAGGCCGAAGGGGCGGGTCCACTGGGCGGGGGTGGGCAGTTGCGCGCGGGTCTCGGTCCAGGGGCGCGGCCCGCTGCCGCGCTTGCGCGAGCGCCAGGCGACCCCCACGGTGGCCTGTCCGGCGGCGACGGCGGCGGCGAGGTGGGCGACGGTCGCGCAGGAGCCGCCGCCGCCGTACGGGACGCGGCTGAAGAAGGTCAGGTCCCCGAACCCGACGGCCTTGGCGAGCTCCACCTCGTCGGTCTCCTCCATGGTGTAGGAGGCGACCGCGTCCACCTCGCCGGGCGCGATCCCGGCGTCGTCCAGCGCGGTGAGCACGGCCCGGCACGCGAGCGTCCTCTCGTCCTCCGGCAGGTGCCGGGCGAAGGGGGTCTGGCCTATGCCGACGATGGCGGCGGCGTCCTTGATCCCGGCCATGCGCCCTCCCTGCGGGGCTGGTTCCTCATTGCTGACGGGTCGTCAGATTAGCGATAGCCTGACGAACTGTCAGCAACTGCGGGGCGGGAGGCCGGTTGTGAGGGACGAGTGGAACGCCCCGTGGGGCAGCATTCCCGAGCTGGTGCGCTGGGCGGCCGTGCGCCATGCCGACACCGAGGCGGTCGTCGACTGCGGCGGCCGGGTACGGGTGACGTACGCAGGCCTGGGCGCCCGCGTGGAACGCGCGGCCGCGGCCTGCCTGGCCCAGGGCGTGTGCCCCGGCGACCGGGTGGGTATCTGGGCCCCCAACTCCCTGGACTGGATCACGGCGGCGCTGGGGGCGGTCTCGGCGGGCGCGGTCCTGGTCCCCCTCAACACCCGTTTCAAGGGCGCGGAGGCGGCCGACGTGCTGCGCCGCAGCGGGGCACGGCTGCTCTTCGTCACGGGCACGTTCCTCGGCACCTCCTACGTCGCCTCGCTGCGCAGGGCGGCGGGGGAGGGCGACGGGGCGGGCCCGCTGCCCGGCCTCCCGGAGCTGCGCGCCGTGGTGGTGCTGTCGGAGGACGCGCCGCGGTCCTTCCTGACCTGGAAGGACTTCCTGGCGAGCGGGGAGGGCGTGTCGGCCGAGGAGGTCCGCTCGGTACCGGTGCCCGGCACGGCGGCCTCGGACATCGTCTTCACGTCCGGTACGACGGGCCGTCCGAAGGGTGCGCTGATCACCCACGCGCAGTCCCTGCGGGCGTACGACACCTGGGCCGAACTGGCGGGTCTGCGCCCCGGCGACCGCTATCTGATCGTCAACCCCTTCTTCCACACCTTCGGCTACAAGGCGGGCGTCCTGGCCTGCCTGACGAGGGGCGCGACGATGATCCCGCAGCCGGTCTTCAGCGCGGAGACGGCGCTGGCGAACGTGGCGGCGGAGCGGGTGACGGTCCTGCCCGGCCCGCCCACCCTGTTCGAGTCCCTCCTCGACCACCCCGCCCGCCGCGACCACGACCTCTCCACCCTCCGTCTGGTCGTGACCGGCGCGGCGGTGGTCCCGCTGTCCCTGGTCGATCGCCTGCGGGCCGACCTCGGCGTGGAGACGGTCCTCACCGCCTACGGTCTCTCCGAGGCGAGCGGCTTCGTGACGATGTGCCGCCGCGGGGACCCGCCCGAGGTCGTCGCCGCCACGTCCGGGCGGGCGATACCGGGGGTCGAGGTGCGGGTGGTGTCCCCCGACGGCACCGGCCTCCCGCCCGGCTCGCCGGGGGAGGTCCTGGTCCGGGGCTTCAACGTGATGCGCGGCTACTACGAGGACCCCGCCGCCACGGCCGAGGTCCTGGCCCCCGACGGCTGGCTGCGCACCGGCGACGTGGGGGTCCTGGACGCCGCGGGCAACCTGCGCATCACCGACCGTCTGAAGGACATGTACATCGTCGGCGGCTTCAACGCCTACCCGGCGGAGATAGAGCGGCTGCTGGCCGCGCACCCGGACGTGGCGGAGGTCGCCGTCGTGGGCGTCCCCGACCCCCGCCTCGGCGAGACCGGCAAGGCCTACGTCGTCCGCCGCCCCGGCTCCTCCCTCACCGCCGACGACCTCATCGCCTGGTCCCGCCGCGAGATGGCCAACTTCAAGGTCCCGCGGTGGGTGCGGTTCGTGAACCAACTCCCGCGCAACGCCGCCGGCAAGGTGGTGAAGGGCGAACTCCGCGAGGCCTCCGGCCCATGACGCCCTCGAGGTGCGGGAAGTGAGGTGCCTTGGTGCCGTGAGGCGGCCTGGCTCAGACGACGGGGCACGGCAAGGGGGCCGAGCGCAGGCTCGGCCCCCTTGGTGACGCTCTACGTCACGGCGCGTGCTGGTCCAGCGGCGCCACCACGGCATCATGCGGGGTCACCGGCGCGTGTTGGTCGGCCAGGGCCGGGCTCGCAGCGGCGGCAGTGGCGCCGAGCACCAGGGCGACGGCGGCGACGATCTTCTTTGTGCGGGTCATTCCGACTCCTGTGGGGGAGGGGACTTCCGGACATGAGGGACGCTAGCTCCATATGGCGAGTGTTCGAGCGAGCCGAACGCTTCCCGTCAAAGATCGTCTCGATCCCGCCCCTGGTCGCACGTCGGCCGCGGCGGCCCCCCTCCGCGCCGCCGCGGCCGTCCCCCTCGGGCCGGAAGTACGTGGGATCTACTTGCCGCCGAGATCGAGGGCGGGCGGGGCGGGTGCGTGGTTGTCCATGGTGACGATCACGTCGTCGGCCGGCGGGGCCGGTGCGTGGTTGTCCATGGTGACGATCGCCTCGTCGCTGGGCGGCACGGGCGCGTGGTTGTCCAGGGTGACGATCTCTTCGCTCTGGCTCTTCTTGGCGTCGCTCATGGGTGCGAACTCTCCCCGCTTCGGATGTGTACTGGTCGCCCTTGTCCGGCAACTCCCCCGAGGGTTGCCGGACAAGGGCGTGTCGAGGCCTCACCCTAGGTGGCGACTGCCCCATGGCCGTCTGCCCCCCGACGCGACGGTCACTGGGTAGAGCATCTCAGTGGGGCATAAACAATCGATGAACGCCCTGGCGTGCAGGTCTCAGGCCGCGGAGGCCAGGCCGAGGAGCGCACGAACGTCAGCGGCCTCCGAGGAACCGACCTGCTCGAAGAACGCCAGGGATTCGCGCCAGCAGGCGCGAGCGCGGTCCACTTGCCCAAGGGCTTCGAGCGACCGCCCGAGAGTGGTGAGGACGTTGGCCCGGATGCGATCGCCGCCGATGCAGCCGATGGCGAGAGCCTGCTCCGCATGCTGCGCAGCTCTGGCCGGCTGACGTGCGACGAAGTAGGCCTGCGCGATGCGGAAGTGGGTTGTGCCCTCCCACAGGCGTTGACGGTTCGTCCCGAACATGCACAGAGCTTCGCCCAGTTCCTCCAGCGCGTCCGACGGCCGACCGGCCTCCGTGAGGGCAAGGCCGAGGGCGTATCGGGCGTTGGCCAACCGCATGGTCAGCCCCAGTCGGTCGTAGAGATCGATGCCTTCCTGGGCGAGCGTGATCGCGCGGGCTGTGCGCCCCATGGCCAGGTGCACCCTGGAGAGGTTGCACAGGGCGCTGGCCTCAAGAGGCTGGTTGCCATCGGTTCTGGATCCCTCGATAGCCGACAGCAGGTGCTCCTCGGCATCCCGGTTGCGCCCTTGGATGAGGGCGATGATGCCCCGATCGTTGCTCGCCCAGTACAACGGAATGAGATCGCCGGTGGACTCGGCCAGCAGCACGGCCCGGCACGCCTCCTCTTCGGCTTCGTCGTAACGCCCCGCTACCAAGTGGACGTTGGTGAGCGCGGTGCGAGCACGCCCTTCGGCGCGTTTGTCGCCGGCCGCGGCTGCCGCGTCCCGGGCTGCCAACGCCGCCGACTCGTACTGCCTCGAGTTCGCCCCGGACTCCCCGAGATCCTTCGCCGCCCAGAGGAGGTCCACGCCACGGCGCAGGCGACCATCGCCAAACGCCTGCCGCGCGCAGGCGAGAAGGCAGTTGGCGTCCGAGTAGAGCCAGTCCAAGGCCACTTGCCGGTCGTTGAAACCGAGCCCGGCGTACTGGGTGGCTTCGAGGTGATCCACCAGGCGGTCCCCCGGCCGTTCGATCGCGTACACCCGGGCCGCCGTGGCCAGATAGAAGTCCAGCAACCGCGACAACGCCGCGTCCCGCTCGCTCGGCGGCCACTCGTCGCGTTCGGCGCAGGCACGCGCGTAGAGGCGTACGAGGTCGTGGAAGCGGTAGCGGCCGGGGGCGGCGGACTCGAGGAGGGACGTGTCGACGAGGGACTCCAGAAGGTCCTCCGTGTCGTCGGCGTCGAGGCCGAGTGCCGCGGCGGCCGCGGCGAGGGAGATGTCGGGGCCGTCCGCGAGGCCCAGCAGGCGGAACGCGCGGGCCTGGGCGGGTTCCAGCGCCCCGTAGCCCAGCTCGAACGTGGCCTTGACCGCCAGGTCGCCCGCCTGGAGCTCGTCGAGGCGACGGCGTTCGTCGGCGAGTTTCGCGGCGAGCACCGACACCGTCCAGGTGCGCCTGGCGGCGAGCCGGGACGCGGCGATGCGGATCGCCAGGGGCAGGAAGCCGCAGGCGGCGACCACGTCGAGCGCTGCCTCCCGCTCGGCGGCGACCCGCTCCTCGCCCACGATCTTCGTGAAGAGGGCCAGCGCCTCGTCCGGGGACATCACGTCCAGGTCGACCAGATGCGCCCCGGCCAGGTCGACCATCCGCACCCGGGAGGTCACCAGCGCGGCGCAGCCGTCCGTGCCGGGCAGCAGCGGACGTACCTGCGCGGCGTCGCGGGCGTTGTCGAGGAGGACCAGGACCCGCCGGCCGTCGAGCATCGAGCGGTACAGGGCGGCCCGCTCCTCCAGGGAGTCGGGGACGGCCGAGTCGGCGGTGCCGAGGGCGCGCAGGAAGGCGCCGAGGACGGTCTCCGGCTCCGCCGCGCGGGGGCCCGCGCCCTGGAGGTCGACGTACAGCTGGCCGTCGGGGAACGCGGACCGGGCCTGGTGAGCCACGTGGACCGCGAGGGTGGTCTTGCCGACGCCGCCGATGCCGGCCAGCGCGGAGACGGCCATGACGCGGCCCTCCGCGGAGGTGAGGACGTCACGCAGTTCGGAGACGAACGCGGCGCGGCCCGTGAAGTCGGGCACGGTCGCGGGGAGTTGCGCCGGGCGCACGAGGACCGCGGCGGGCTCGGCGGCGGGCGCCGAGGGCTCGGCGAGGCCCGGGTCCGCCTTCAGGATGCGGTCCTGGAGCTCCCGCAGTCCGGGCCCCGGGTCCACCCCCAGCTCGTCCGCCAGCAGGCGCCGCGTGTCGGCGTAGACCGCCAGCGCCTCCGCCTGGCGTCCGCTGCGGTACAGCGCCAGCATCAGCAGCTCGCGCAGCCGCTCCCGCAGGGGGTGCGCGGCGGTGAGCGCCGTCAGCTCGGAGACCGCCTCCGCGTGGCAGCCCTGCTCCAGGTCCATGTCCAGCCGGGACTCGAGGAGTTGCAGGCGCCACTCCTCGAGCCGGACGCGCTGGGCGTCCGCGTACGGGCCGGGCACCCCGGCCAGGGGCTCGCCGTCCCACAGGGCCAGGGCGCGCCCCAGCACCTCGCGGGCCTGGCACAGGTCACCGCCGTGCCGGGCCTTCTCCGCCTCGGCCGCCAGGTCCTGCGCCACCGCGAGGTCCAGCGACCCCTCGTCCAGGCCCCGCACCGCGTAGCCGCCGGACTCGCTGACCAGCACACCCGTGTCCAGCACCTTGCGCAGCCGCGAGGCGTAGGTCCGTACCGCCGCGAGGGCCTGTGAGGGCGGCTCCTCGCCCCACAGGGCGTCGATCAGCTCGGCCGCGGTGGCCGTACGGCCCTCGCGCAGCAGCAGGGCCGCCAGCAGCGCGCGCTGCTGGGGGGAGCCGGTCGGCAGCGGCTCCTCGCCGCGCCAGGCACGCACCGGTCCGAGCACACCGAAGCGCAGCGGCGCGGGCTCGTCCGAGCCTCGGCGGCGCTGCTCCGGCACTCGCGGTACCCCGTCCATCGACGTCCCCCCTAGGGCCTGTCCGGCTCCAGACATCCCGAACAACTCCGTCAGTTTGCCTTGTGCACGGCGGATGCGTCAGCCGTGCGAGACGCCGATCACAGAGCGGCTCACGGGAGTCCACAAGGCCCTCACATCTCCTCCTCGGCGACACGATTACTGACGGTCCGTCAGATCGGCGCTACGGTGGCCGACATGGACTCCAACCACGGTTTCCCGCGCATCATTTCCGTCGACGACCACACCGTCGAACCCCCGGGCGTCTGGCAGGACCGGCTGCCGAAGAAGTACCTGGACACCGGTCCCCGGATCGTCCGCGCCCCGCTGAAGGAGATGACCTTCCTCGGCGGCCGCTTCAAGCCCGTCATGGGCGAACCGGGCACCACGGACGGCCCGGTCGGCGACTGGTGGGTCTACGAGGACCTGCGCCGGCCGCTCACCCGCCTCGACACGGCCGTCGGGTACGACCGCGACGAGATCCGCCTCGAGGTGATCACCTACGAGCAGATGCGGCCCGGGTCGTACGACGTGCCCGCCCGGCTCGCCGACATGGACGTCAACCACGTCCAGTCCGCCCTGTGCTTCCCCACCTTCCCCCGTTTCTGCGGCCAGACCTTCACCGAGGCCCGCGACCGCGAGCTGGGACTGCTGTGCGTGCGCGCGTACAACGACTGGATGGTGGAGGAGTGGTGCGGCCCCGAGGCCGGCGGCCGGCTGATACCCCTCACCCTGATCCCGCTCTGGGACGCGCGGCTCGCCGCCGAGGAGGTCCGGCGCAACGCCGCCCGGGGCGTGCGGGCCGTCGCCTTCTCCGAGATCCCCCCGCACCTCGGCCTGCCCTCCGTGCACACCGACGACTGGGACCCCTTCCTCGCCGCCTGCGACGAGACCGGCACGGTCATCGCCATGCACATCGGCTCCAGCAGCCGTATGCCGTCCACCTCCGCCGACGCCCCGCCCGCCGTCGGCTCCACCATCACCTTCGCCAACTGCTGCTTCTCGATGGTCGACTGGCTGATGAGCGGCAAGTTCGAGCGGTTCCCCGGCCTGCGCGTGATGTACGCCGAGGGGCAGATCGGCTGGATCCCCTACATCCTGGAGCGCGCCGACGTCGTCTGGGAGGAGAACCGGGCATGGGGCGGCGTCGCCGACAAGGTCCGCCGGCCGCCCTCGGAGACCTTCGCCGGTCATGTCTACGGCTGCTTCTTCGACGACGCCTTCGGGCTGCGCAACCTGGACGCCATCGGCGTCGGGAACGTCCTCTACGAGACCGACTACCCGCACTCCGACTCCACCTGGCCCAAGTCCCGCGAGGTCGGCGAGGCCCAGACGGCCCACCTCGACGCCGACACCGTCACCCGGATCGTGCGCGGCAACGCCATCGAGCTGCTCCAGCTCACCCCCGAGGGGCTCTGGGCGCCGTGAGGTACGGCATCCAGCTCCCGGTCCAGTCCCAGAGCACCCTGTACACCGAGCCCTGGGAGACCGCCGCCGGACCCGAGGACCTGCTCGCCGTCGCGCGCGCCGCGGAGGCGGCCGGGTTCGCCTATGTCGCCGTCTGCGACCACGTCGCCATCCCGCGCCGCCTCGCGGCCGCGATGAGCACGGTCTGGTACGACCCCGTCGCCACGCTCGCCTACCTGGCCGCCGCCACCGACCGCGTCCGGCTGCTCTCGCACGTCGCCGTGGTCGGGCTGCGGCACCCGCTGCTCACCGCGAAGCAGTACGCCACCCTCGACCACCTCTCCGGGGGCCGGCTCGTCCTCGGCGTCGGGGCCGGGCACGTGGCGGAGGAGTTCGAGGCGCTCGGGGCCGACTTCGCCCGGCGCGGAGCCGTGCTGGACGAGACGATCGACGCGCTGCGCGCCGCCCTCGGCCCGGAGGAGTATGCCGAGCACCACGGCAAGCTGTACGACTTCGAGGGCCTCGGCCAGCGGCCCCGGCCCGCCCAGCCCCGGGTGCCGCTCTGGGTCGGCGGCTCCTCGGCGCCCGCCGTGCGCCGGGCCGCGCTCAAGGGCGACGGCTGGCTGCCCCAGGGCGATCCGCGCGAGCGGCTGGCCGGGCGGATCGCCCGCATCCGGGAGCTGCGCGAACGGGCCGCACTGAGCGGGCCCTTCTCCTTCGGGGCCATCGCCGAGCCGCTCCACGTCGGACGGCCGGACTGGGACGTGGGCCGGCGCTGCCTCTCCGGGAGCCCGGACGCCCTCGCCGAGTCCCTGCGCGCCTACCGGGCGATGGGAGTGGACCAGCTCCAGGTGCGCTTCCGCAGCCGGGGCCGCACCGAACTCACCGACCAGATCGCCGCGTTCGGCGCCGAGGTGGCGCCGGGGCTGTAGAGGAGGACCGATGGGCAAGCTGGACGGCCGCGTGGTGATCGTCACCGGCGCGGCACGCGGCCAGGGCGAGCAGGAGGCCCGGCTGTTCCGTCAGGAGGGCGCCGAGGTCGTCGTCACCGACGTCCTCGACGAGCCCGGCGAGGCGCTCGCCAAGGAGCTCGGCGCGCTGTACCTGCATCTCGACGTCGGCACGGAGGACGGCTGGCGGGACGCGGTCGCCGCCGTGAAGGAGGCCCACGGGCGTGTCGACGGGCTGGTCAACAACGCGGGTGTGCTGCGCTTCAACGCCCTCGTGGACACCCCGCTCGACGAGTTCATGGAGGTCGTGCGGGTCAACCAGGTCGGCTGCTTCCTCGGGATGAAGGCCGTGGCCCCCGAGCTGGCCGACGGCGGCACGATCGTCAACACCGCCTCCTACACGGCCCTGACCGGCATGGCGGCCGTGGGGACGTACGCGGCCACCAAGCACGCCGTGCTCGGGCTGACCAGGGTGGCCGCGCTGGAGCTGGCCGGGCGCGGTATCCGGGTCAACGCCATCTGCCCGGGTGCCGTGGACACCGCGATGTCCAACCCGGCCCGGCTGGACCCGGACGCCGACCCGGAGGAGACCGGGCGGGCGCTGGACGCGCTGTACCGCAGGCTGGTGCCGCTCGGGCGGATCGGCAGGCCCGAGGAGGTGGCCCGGCTGGCGCTGTTCCTGACCTCGGAGGACTCCTCGTACATCACCGGGCAGCCGTTCGTGATCGACGGCGGCTGGCTGGCCGGGGTCGGCGTCCTCTGACACCCGCGAACCCTTGTAGCTGACTGTCCGTCAGCTCTTGACCATCCAGGGCCGCGGTGCCACAGTCCCCTATCTGACGGACAGTCAGAAACTCAGCAAACTCGACCCCGGGACGGTGAACCTCCGTGGAATTCGGGCTCTTTGTACAGGGATACGTGGGCAAGCGCGCCGAGACCGATCCCCTCGCCGAGCACAAGGCGCTGATGGAGGAGACCGAGTACGTCATCCAGGCGGACAGGTCCGGGTTCAAGTACGCCTGGGCCTCCGAGCACCACTTCCTGGAGGAGTACTCCCATCTGTCCGCCAACGACGTGTTCCTCGGCTACCTCGCGCACGCCACCGAGCGCATCCACCTCGGCTCCGGGATCTTCAACCCCCTCGCCCAGGTCAACCACCCCGTGAAGGTCGCCGAGAAGGTCGCGATGCTCGACCACCTCTCCGAGGGACGCTTCGAGTTCGGCAGCGGGCGGGGGGCCGGGTCCCACGAGATCCTCGGCTTCCTGCCCGGCATCACCGACATGAACTACACCAAGGAGATCTGGGAGGAGACGATCGCCGAGTTCCCCAGGATGTGGCTCCAGGACGAGTACGCCGGCTTCCAGGGCAAGCACTGGTCCCTGCCGCCGCGCAAGATCCTGCCCAAGCCGTACGGGGCCTCGCACCCGGCGATGTGGTACGCCGCCGGGTCCCCGCCCTCGTACGCCATGGCCGCCCGCAAGGGCCTCGGGGTGCTCGGCTTCAGCATCCAGAAGGTCTCGGACATGGAATGGGTGCTGGAGCAGTACAAGACGGCGATCGTGGACGCGCGGCCGGTCGGGGACTTCGTCAACGACAACGTGATGGTGACGACCACGGCGATCTGCGCGCCTACGCACGCCGAGGCGATCGAGATCGCGGTCAACGGCGGACTGCACTATCTGCCGTCCCTCGTCTTCCGCTACCACGACACCTTCCCGCGGCCCGAGGGGTTCCCCGTCTGGCCCGAGACGCTGCCCCGGTACACACCGGAGTTCGTCGAGGTGCTCATCGAGGAGGAGCTGCTGATCTGCGGCGATCCCGACGAGGTGTTGCGCCAGTGCAAGCGGTGGGAGCAGGCGGGCGCGGACCAGCTGAGCTTCGGACTGCCCGTCGGGGTGCCGAAGGAGGAGACGCTGCAGACGATCCGGCTGATCGGCGAGCATGTGATCCCGAAGATCGACACGGATCCCGTGCACCGGACCACGCGGTTCCGGCGGGGGGCCTGAGCCCATGCTCGACCACGTCATCTCCGGGGCCACGGTCGTCGACGGGACCGGACGCCCCGCCCGCACCGCCGACGTCGGACTGCGCGACGGCCGTATCGCCGCCGTCGGCCGGATCACCGAGGCGTCCCGCACCCGCGAGGACGCCTCCGGGCTCGTCCTCGCCCCCGGGTTCGTCGACCCCCACACCCACTACGACGCCCAGCTGTTCTGGGACCCGTACGCGACACCCTCCCTCAACCACGGCGTGACCACCGTCGTCGCGGGCAACTGCGGCTTCACGCTGGCCCCGCTGAACCCCGCGCGCCCCGAGGACGCCGACTACACCCGGCGGATGATGGCCAAGGTGGAGGGGATGTCCCTCGTGGCGCTGGAGGAGGGGGCGCCCTGGACCTGGAGCACCTTCGGCGAGTACCTGGACGCGCTGGACGGCCGGATCGCGGTCAACGCCGGTTTCATGGTGGGCCACTGCGCCCTGCGCCGCCATGTGATGGGCCCGGAGGCGGTCGGCGGACAGCCCTCGAAGGAGCAGCTCGAGGCGATGCTGCGGCTGCTGCACGAGGCCATGGACGCCGGGGCCTGGGGCCTGTCCACCACCCAGTCCTCCACCCACTCCGACGGCGACGGCCGCCCGGTCGCCTCCCGGCACGCGCTGCCCGCCGAACTGCTGGCCCTGTGCAGGGCGGTCGGCGAGCACGAGGGCACCCAGATCGAGGCGATCGTGGCCGGCTGCCTGGACCGTTTCAGCGACGCGGAGATCGACCTGCTCGCGGAGATGAGCGCGGTGGCCGGGCGCCCGCTCAACTGGAACGTCCTCACCGTCGACGCGGCCGTCCCGGAGCGCGTGCCCCGCCAGCTCCTGGCGAGCGAGCGGGCCCGGAAGGCGGGCGGGCGCGTGGTCGCGCTGACCATGCCCATCCTCACCCCGATGAACATGTCGCTCGGAACCTTCTGCGCGCTCAACCTCATCCCCGGCTGGGGGCCCGTCCTCGGCCTGCCCGTCCCGGAACGCATCCGCCGGCTGAGCGACCCGGACGTACGGCGGGAGATGCTCGGCCGGGCCCGCTCCGAGGAGGCAGGCGTCTTCCGCCGGCTGACCGACTTCGGGCGGTACGTCATCGGCGACACCTACAGCGAGTCCAACGCCGGACTCACCGGCCGGGTCGTGAAGGACATCGCGGCCGAGCGCGGCCAGGACCCGTTCGCCTGCCTGGTGGAGATCTGCGCGAACGACGGGCTGCGTACCGTCCTGTGGCCCATGCCCACCGACAACGACCCGGCCTCCTGGGCCCTGCGCGCGGAGACCTGGCGGCACGAGGACGTGCTGCTCGGCGGCTCCGACGCGGGCGCGCACCTGGACCGGATGTGCGGGGCGCCGTACACGACCCGGTTCCTCGGGGACTGTCTGCGCGGGCGCGGGCTGGTCGGCCTGGAGGAGGCGGTGCGGATGCTGACCGACGACCCGGCCCGGCTGTTCGGGCTGCGCGGGCGCGGGCGGATCGAGGAGGGGTTCCACGCCGACCTCGTCCTGTTCGACCCGGAGCGCGTCGACGCGGACAAGGCCACGCTGGTGCACGACCTGCCGGGCGACAGCCCCCGCCTGGACTCCCGGGCCCTCGGGATACGGGCCGTGCGGGTCAACGGCGTCGAGGCGATCCGCGAGGACGCGGTGACCGGGGCGGTACCGGGCAGGGTGCTGCGCTCGGGCCGCGACACGAGGACGGTGGCGACCAGGTGACCGGCCGGGACGCCCGGGTGGCGGACGGCCAGCGGCTGCTGATCGGCGGCGCCTGGACCGAGCCCGACGGCGGCTACTACGACGTCGTCGACCCGGCGAGCGAGAGGGCCGTCGGCCGGGCGCCCGAAGCCTCGCGGGCACAGGTGCACGCGGCCTGCGCCGCGGCCCGCGAGGCCTTCGGGACCTGGTCGCGCACCGCGCCCGAGGAGCGGGCCGCGCTGCTCGCGCGCGCCGCGGCCGTCATCGGCGACCGGGCCGCCGAGTACGCCGTGCTGGCCCAGGCCGAGACCGGCGCGACCACGGCCACGGCCCGTGCCCTCCAGGTCGGCGTGGGCGCCGCCCGCTTCCGCCGCTACGCGCGCCCGGAGCCCGCCGAGTGGCCCATCGCACCGCAGGTCAACGAAGCCGGACCGATGGGGAGGGCGGCGGTGATGGGGGCCCTGGCGGTCCGCCAGCCCGTCGGCGTGGTCACCTGCGTCACCTCGTACAACAATCCCTGGGCCAACCCCGCCGGGAAGGTCGCCCCCGCGCTGGCCATGGGCAACACGGTCGTCGTGAAGCCCGCTCCGCAGGACCCGCTGTCCGTCTACCGGATGGCCGAGGCGCTCCAGGCCGCGGGCGCCCCGCCGGGCGTGGTCAACGTGGTGTCCGGGCGGGCGGTGGCCGTGGGCGAGGCGGCCGTGGACTCGCCCGACGTCGACATGGTCAGCTTCACCGGCTCCACCGCGGTCGGCCGGAGCATCGCCGAGGTGTGCGGGCGGCACATGAAACGCCAGCTCATGGAGCTCGGCGGCAAGGGCGCGGCCCTGGTCTTCGACGACGCCGACCTGGCCTCGGCGGTGTCCGGCATCGGCACCACCTTCTCCTTCTACAGCGGCCAGATCTGCACGGCCCCGACCCGGGTGCTGGCCCAGCGCGGGATCTACGAGCGGCTGATCGGTCAACTGGCCGCGTACGCCGCCCGGCTGAAGGTGGGCGATCCGCGCGAGCGGGACACCGTCGTGGGTCCGCTGATCTCGGCGGCCCACCGTGACCGGGTCGAGTCCTATGTCGAACTGGGCCGCAAGGAGGGCGCGGTGATCGTCACGGGCGGTGAACGCCCGCCCCTGGAGCAGGGGTTCTTCGTCGCGCCCACCCTTCTCGCCGACTGCACCAACGACATGCGGGTGGCCCGCGAGGAGATCTTCGGACCGGTGGTCGTGGTGATCCCCTTCGACGACGAGGAGGAGGCGGTGCGTCTGGCCGACGACTCCGACTACGGCCTCATCGACTACGTCTGGTCCGCCGACACCGCACGCGCCTTCCGGGTGGCCCGCCGGCTGCGGGCCGGAGGGGTGGGCGTCAACACGGTCGCCCGCAACATGGAGGCCCCCTTCGGCGGCTTCAGGCACAGCGGTGTGGGCCGCGACTGCGGCTCCTACGCCCTGCACGCCTACAGCGAGGTGCAGTCGATCGTATGGCCGGGCTGAGCGCCCGGACGGCCCCGACGGCACCCGCCTCGGGCCGCGGACGTCCGGCTCGGGGCCCCGCGCTCCGGGCCCGGCGCTCCGGCCCTCGGCACCGAGAGTGATGCCGACTGGTCGGTATGGACAGATGAACCGCCGAACGGTAGAGATGGGTCATGCGTATCGCCGTCACCATCTTCCTCACCGACGAGACGATCACCCCGGTACGGCTCGCCCGCGAGCTGGAGCAGCGGGGCTTCGCCGGGCTGTACCTGCCCGAGCACACCCACATCCCGGTCGAGCGGACGACCCCGTACCCCGCGGGCGGCGAACTCCCGCGCGAGTACGGCCGTACGCTCGACCCCTTCGTCGCGCTCGGCCAGGCCGCGGCCGTCACCGAGCGGCTCGGGCTCGGCACCGGCATCACGCTGGTCGCCCAGCACGACCCGATCGCCCTGGCCAAGCAGGCCGCCACCCTGGACCATCTGTCCGGCGGACGACTCACCCTCGGGATCGGCTTCGGCTGGAACGTGGAGGAGGCCGCCGACCACGGTGTGAAGTGGCGCGACCGCCGAGAACTGGTCCGGGACCGGATGCGGCTGATGCAGGCGCTGTGGACGGAGGAACCCACCGGCTACGAGGGCGAGTTCGGCGGGGTGCGGCCCAGCCACGCCCACCCCAAGCCCGCCCGGAAGCCGCGCGGCCCGGTGACCGGCCCCCGCACCCTGGTCGGCGGGGCCGCCGGGCCCAAGCTGTTCACCCACATCTGCGAGTACGCCGACGGCTGGCTGCCCATCGGCGGCCGCGGACTGTCCGAGGCCCTGCCGGTGCTGCGCGCCCGCTGGGCCGACGCCGGACGCGACCCGGACGCCCTCCGGATCGTCCCGTACGCCGTCCACCCCACCCCGGGCAAGCTCGCCCACTACGCCGACCTCGGCATCGAGGAGACCGTGGTGCAGCTGCCGCCCGCGGGCGAGGCGGAGGTGCTCGGCGCCCTGGACGCGCTCGCGCCCTTCCTGGCCGGATAGAGCAGGGCAGTTGGACAGGGGCGGAGTGCCGGTGCGGGGGCCCGCGAGAGGCGGTCCCCCGTCCGGCGCGCGCCCCCGTGAAGCGCCGGCCGGCATCGGTCGGCCCGACCGTATGCTTCGAGAATGACCACATCCGCGACCTCCGGAACCGGCCCGACCGAGAACTCCCTGCGTCGCGCCCTCAAACGCGCCCGGGACGGTGTCGCCCTGGACGTCACCGAGGCGGCCGTGCTGCTCCAGGCCCGTGGCGAGGCACTTCGGGACCTCGCCGCGTCCGCGGCCCGGGTGCGGGACGCGGGCCTCGAGGCCGCCGGACGGCCGGGCGTCATCACGTACTCGAAGAGCGTCTTCATACCGCTGACCCGGCTGTGCCGGGACAAGTGCCACTACTGCACGTTCGTCACCGTCCCCGGCAAGCTGCGGCGCGCCGGGCACGGGATGTTCATGTCGCCCGACGAGGTGCTGGACATCGCCCGCAAGGGCGCCGCCCTCGGCTGCAAGGAAGCCCTCATCACCCTCGGCGACAAGCCGGAGGACCGCTGGCCCGAGGCGCGCGAGTGGCTCGACGCGCACGGCTACGACGACACCATCGCCTATGTCCGCGCGATCTCCGTGCGCATCCTGGAGGAGACGGGCCTGCTGCCCCATCTCAACCCCGGGGTGATGTCCTGGACGGACTTCCAGCGGCTGAAGCCGGTCGCGCCGTCCATGGGCATGATGCTGGAGACCACCGCGACCCGGCTGTGGTCGGAGCCCGGCGGCCCCCATCACGGTTCCCCGGACAAGGAGCCCGCCGTACGGCTGCGGGTGCTCCAGGACGCGGGCCGCTCCTCGGTGCCCTTCACCTCCGGCATCCTCCTCGGCATCGGCGAGACCTACGAGGAGCGTGCCGAGTCCCTCTTCGCGCTGCGGAAGGTCGCCCGCGCCTACCACGGCATCCAGGAACTGATCATCCAGAACTTCCGCGCCAAGCCGGACACGGCCATGCGCGGCATGCCCGACGCCGAACTCGACGAACTGGTCGCCGCGGTGGCCGTCGCCCGGCTCGTCCTGGGCCCCTCCGCCTGCCTCCAGGCCCCGCCCAACCTCGTGGCCGGCGAGTACGAGCGGCTGATCGCGGCCGGCATCGACGACTGGGGCGGCGTGTCCCCGCTGACCATCGACCACGTCAACCCCGAGCGCCCCTGGCCGCGGATCGAGGAACTCGCCGAACGCTCCAGCGCCGCAGGCTTCGAGTTGCGCGAACGCCTCTGCGTCTACCCGGAGTTCGTCCGCCGCGGCGAGCCCTGGCTGGACCCGCGGCTGCGCCCGCACGTGGCGGCGCTCGCCGACCCGGAGACCGGGCTGGCCCGCGAAGGGGCGCTGCCGAAGGGGCTGCCGTGGCAGGAGCCGGAGGAGGCTTTCGTGTCCTCCGGGCGCACGGATCTGCACACCGCCATCGACAGCGAGGGCCGCAGCGGCGACCGCCGCGAGGACTTCGACGAGGTGTACGGCGACTGGGACGCCCTGCGCGAGGCCGCCGCCCCCGGCATGGTCCCCGAGCGCATCGACACGGACGTACGGCAGGCGCTGGGCACGGCCGCGGACGATCCGACGCGGCTGACCGACGCCGAGGCCCTCGCCCTGCTGCACGCGGACGGGCCCGCGCTGGACGCGCTGTGCCGGATCGCGGACGACGTCCGCCGGGCGGCCGTCGGCGACGACGTGACCTACATCGTCACGCGGAACATCAACTTCACCAACGTCTGCTACACCGGCTGCCGCTTCTGCGCCTTCGCGCAGCGCCGCACCGACGCCGACGCCTACACCCTCTCCCTGGAGCAGGTCGCCGACCGCGCCCAGCAGGCGTGGGACGTGGGCGCGGTCGAGGTGTGCATGCAGGGCGGCATCCACCCGGACCTGCCCGGCACGGCGTACTTCGACATCGCCAGGGCGGTGAAGGAGCGGGTGCCGGGCATGCATGTGCACGCCTTCTCGCCGATGGAGGTCGTCAACGGCGCGACCCGGACCGGCATGTCGATCCGCGAGTGGCTGACCGCCGCCAAGGAGGCCGGCCTGGACTCGGTGCCGGGCACGGCCGCGGAGATCCTGGACGACGAGGTCCGCTGGGTGCTCACCAAGGGCAAACTGCCCGCGGCCACCTGGATCGAGGTGATCACCACCGCGCACGAGCTGGGCATCCGCTCGTCCTCGACGATGATGTACGGCCATGTCGACCAGCCGCGCCACTGGCTCGGCCATCTGCGCACCCTGGCCTCGATCCAGCGCGAGACGGGCGGCTTCACGGAGTTCGTGACCCTGCCGTTCATCCACACCAACGCGCCCGTGTACCTGGCCGGGATCGCCCGCCCGGGCCCCACGGTCCGGGACAACCGCGCGGTCACCGCGATGGCCCGTCTCCTCCTGCACCCGCACATCCCCAACATCCAGACGAGCTGGGTCAAGCTCGGCACCGAGGGCGCGGCCGAGATGCTGCGCTCCGGGGCGAACGACCTGGGCGGCACCCTCATGGAGGAGACGATCTCCCGCATGGCGGGCTCCTCCTACGGCTCCTACAAGTCGGTCAGGGACCTGGTCGCGGTCGCCGAGGCGGCGGGCCGCCCGGCGCGCCCGCGCACCACCCTGTACGGCGAGGTCCCCGAGGAGCGGCAGCGGGCCGCGGCGGCCTCCGACGGCCACCTGCCGGAGCTGCTGCCGGTGCTCGACTGACCGCCGTCGGGCCCGCCCCGAGGCTGGCAGTACGATGATCCGACCCTGGTGGCCTCGGTGGGCTGCCCGAGCGACTGAGGAGAAGCGTCCGTGTCTGCCCGACTGCCCTCGTGGGCCTGGGTCACCGGTCTGACCGCGGGCGCCGTCGTCGCCGTCGCCGTCCTCGCCGTGCAGGCCGACAAGGGAGCGCACCCGGAGCCGACGGCGGCCCGGCCGAGCGTGTCGGCGTCGGCGAGCCCGAAGCCGAAGCCGACCGAGGCGGCGCCGCCCGCCGCCCCGGCCGAATCGGGCACCGGGCGCCGTGTCGTCTACTCCCTCGGCGAGCGCCGGGTCTGGCTGGTCGACGCCAGTGACGCCGTGCGCCGCACCTTCCCGGTCTGGCCGGGCACGGTCGCCCCGGAGCCGGGCGGCTACACGGTCGGCACACGCACGGACGCCACCACCGGCTCCGACGGCGTGAAGATCGAGCACATCGTGTACTTCACCCTCCAGTCGGGCGTGAACATAGGCTTCTCCAACGCCCTCGACGGCTCCTCCCCGCCGCCCGCCCAGGGCCGGCAGACCGGCGGCATCCGCATGACCAAGGAGGCGGGCACCGCCCTCTGGGCGTTCGCGACGGAGGGGACCCCGGTCCGCGTGGTCGCCTAGCCCTCCTGCTCCTGCTCCTGCTCCCGCTCGTGCTCCGGCGACCGCTCCCGTTCTCCCTCCCGGAACGGCAGCTGGACCACGATCAGGATCACGCCGCTCATCAGGAACACCCGGGTCGCAGCGTCCAGCCCGTTCCAGTCCTCCGACTGCCACATCGCGAACCACTCGCCGCCGATCCCGATGAACCCGGCCCCGAACAGCAGCATCAGCATCAGCAGCCCGTACGTCGACACCCGCCGGGCCGCCCCGAACCGCCCGCGCGCCCACAGCCAGGTACCGGCGGCCAGCACCAGCGCCGCCACCGTCTCCCAGACGATGATCGCCACATAGGCCGCGTCCTGGAGCGCCGTACTGGTGACGGCCCGCCACATCAGGTCCTCGTCCCCGAACGTGCTGTCCATCGCCAGCACATGCCGCACGAACTGCTGGTTGGACCCGAAGTCGGTGATGTTCCCGAACGCCACGAGAGCGATGTAGAGCGCGGCCGTCGCGGTCAACAGCCCCGCGGCCAGGGGGAGTACGGGACGGTGGGGGGATTTGTTTATGGACATGACAGCAATCTTCCCCGATGGTGATCGAGGCCGGACCTGACGGGTGCCGGGACGGGACGTCGGCCGGGAACTTCGCGGTCTGTCCGTAATCGACGGATTCGGGCGCCGAGCCGACCGTTCCCGGTCGATTACAGTGCAGAGCCTGTCGTACATGCGGACGGTGCCCTGGGGAGGTCTATGTGGGTGCGACGACCGGGCCCGTGTGGGGGCGGGTCGAGCAGCAGGACTTTCGGAGCAGGGTGCGGGGTACCCTGCTCGGGGCCGCTGTGGGGGACGCGCTCGGGGCGGCCGTGGACGGACTCGGCCTGGACGCGATCCGGGAGGAGCACGGGGCCGAGGGGCTCGTCGATCTGGCTCCCGCGTACGGGCGGCGGGGCGCGGTCACGCATCTCACCCAGCTCGGGCTGTTCACGGTCGACGGGCTGATCCGCGCCCAGGTCCGCCGGGACAGCGGCGCCTGGCACCCGCCGACCGATGTGCACCGGGCGTATCTGCGCTGGGCCGCCACCCAGCGCGACTGGGGTCCCGACGAGCGCCGCAAGGACGACGGCTGGCTGGCCCGCGAGGAGTGGCTGTACGCCCGCCGCGCCCCCGCCCGCCCGCTGCTGCTGGGCCTCGGCGACGAGATCATGGGTACACCGGACGCGCCCAAGAACCCCGGCGAGCCGGGCCCCGAACCGGCGGCCCGCTCCGCCGCGTTCGGCCTGCTGGTCGGCTGGGAGCCGCAGCTCGTGGCGCAGCTCGCGCTGGAGTGCGCGGCCCAGACCCACGGGCACCCGGCGGCCTGTCTCACCGCGGGCGGCTATGCCGTGATCGTGCACGGCCTGGCCCGGGGGGAGCATCTGGACGGCGCGGTCCAGCGCGCGATGGGGCTGCTCGCGGCGCGGCCCGGCCACGAACCGGTGACCGAGGCCCTGCAGCGCGCGCTCGGCGCGGTCCGCCAGGGCGTCCCCGACCCGTCCCGGGTGGAGGAACTGTCCGCCGCGGGCACCGCGGAGCAGGTGCTGTCGGCGGCCGTGTACTGCGCCCTGGTCGCCGAGGACGTCCGGCACGGGCTGCGGCTGGCCGCCAACCAGAGCGGCCCGTCCGCCGCCACGGCCTGTCTCACCGGCGGTCTCCTCGGTGCCCTGCACGGCGAGACGGCCCTCCCCCCGGCCTGGCTGGCCGAGCTGGAGGGCCGTCCCACGATCCTGGAACTGGCGGACGACTTCGCGATGGAGATGACCCAGGGGCCCGCCCTGCACGGTCCGGCCGGATCGTCCCCGGGGTGGCTGGCGAGATACCCCCGCACGCCCTGAGACGTGTCGCGGGCGCCCGGCGCCCGGCGACGTTCAGTCCTTGACCCGCTCCCCGCCCGCCTGGGCGGGGACCGTCGCCGCCCCGTCGCCGTCCGTGTTGACGCGCTCGATGACCTCCAGCCGCTCCGGGGTGTCCTCGGGCTTCAGGAACCCGATCAGCACGTACAGCACCAGGGAGACGGCGAGCGGTACGGACACCTGGTACTGGAGCGGCACCCCGCCGTCGACGTTCCAGTTGATCGGGTAGTTGACCAGCCAGAACGCCAGCAGGCCCATCGCCCAGCTGGTCAGGGCCGCGGTCGGTCCCGAGCGGCGGAACGGCCGCAGCAGACCCAGCATCATCGGGATCGCGATCGGGCCCATGAGACCGGCCACCCACTTGATCACGACGGTGATGATGTCCTTGAACGTGGGGGAGTCGACCTGGGTCGCCACCGCCATGGACAGGGCGAGGAACACCACCGTCGTCAGCCGCGCGGCGATCAGCCCGCTGCGCTCGTTCCAGGAACGCGCCTTCGCGGACAGCACCGGCGCCACGTCCCGGGTGAACACCGCGGCGATGGCGTTGGCGTCGGAGGAGCACATCGCCATGGTGTGGGAGAAGAAGCCGACGATCACCAGGCCCAGCAGCCCGTGCGGGAGGAGCTGTTCGGTCATCAGGCCGTAGGAGTCCGAGCCGTCCGGCTTCTGCGCCTCGACCAGCAGCGGGGACATCCACATCGGGAAGAACAGCACCAGCGGCCACACCAGCCACAGCACCGCCGACAGCCGCGCCGAGCGCTCGGCCTCGCGCGGCGACGGGGTCGCCATGTAGCGCTGGGCCTGGTTGAGCATGCCGCCGTTGTACTCGAACAGCTTGATGAAGAGGAACGCGAGCAGGAAGACGGTCCCGTAGGGACCGACCAGCGGTTCGCCGTGGCCCTTCAGGGCGGGCTCGTCCCAGGCGCCGAGGAACCCGATGCCCTTGTCGTTCAGCTCCATGACCACCGCGACGAACATCGCGATGCCGGCCAGCAGCTGGATGACGAACTGGCCCAGCTCGGTGAGCGCGTCGGCCCACAGGCCGCCGATCGTGCAGTAGACGCCGGTGATGACGCCGGTGATGAGGATGCCCTGGTTCAGGGAGACGCCGGTGAAGACGGACAACAGGGTGGCGATCGCCGCCCACTTGGCGCCGACGTCCACGATCTTCAGCAGCATGCCCGACCAGGCGAGCGCCTGCTGGGTGCGCAGGTCGTAGCGGTTCTTCAGGTACTCCAGCGGGGAGGCCACATGCAGCCGTGAGCGCAGCCGGTTGATCCGCGGTGCGAACAGCTTCGAGCCGACGGCGATGCCCAGGGCGATGGGGAACGACCAGGTCACGAAGGACGTGACGCCGTAGGTGTAGGCGATGCCGGCGTAGCCGGTGAACATCACCGCGCTGTAGCCGGACATGTGGTGCGAGATGCCCGAGAGCCACCACGGCATCTTCCCGCCGGCCGTGAAGAAGTCGCTCACGTTGTCCACGCGCCTGTGCGACCAGACGCCGATCGCCACCATCACGCCGAAATAGCCGATGAGCACGGCCCAGTCGAGACCGTTCATGTGCGTCCTCCCAGGGTTCAACCGGCGCTCATCGTGGGCGCTGTCGCGTGAGCACGACAAGTGAGCGTGAGGTCAAAGGGAGGTAAAATCATTCGTGATGATGGCCTTGGTTCACAGACATGAACTCATCGCATCAGCTCACCGGCGTTGACCAGCAACGACTGTCCGGTGATCGCCCGCGCCCTGTCCGACGCCAGGAACGCCACCGCGTCGGCCACATCCCCGTCCGTCGCCAGGGCGGGCAGTGCCATCCGCTCCGTCAGCCGCCGCAGCACCTCGGACTCCGGCACCTTCTCCGAGTGCGCCGCGAACCGCACGTACGCCTGTACCGGCGGGCCCCACATCCAGCCCGGCAGCACGGTGTTGACCCGGATGCGGTCCGGCCCCAGCTCCCGCGCCAGCGAGTACATCGCACTGGTCAGCGCCCCCTTCGAGGCCGCGTACGCGGCCTGCCGCACCTGCGAGGGCGCGGCCACCGCCGACTGCGTCCCGATGATCACCACCGACCCGCCGCGCTCCCGCAGCAGCGGCAGACAGGCCCGGGTCATCCGCAGCGTCCCCAGCAGATTGACGTCGATCACCTTCTGCCAGGTCGTGAAGTCCGCGTCCGCGAGCCCGCCGAAGTACCCGTCCCAGGCGGCCACATGGACCACCGCGTCGATCCGCCCGAACCGCTCCCGCGCCAGCTCGGCCAGCGCCTCGCACTGCCCCTCGTCGGTGATGTCCGTCGCCCGGTACGCCGTGCGCGCCCCGTCCGGATCGACCTCGGCCGCGCAGACCGCCAGGTTCGCCTCCGTCCGCGCCCCCAGCACGGCGTTCCCGCCGTCCCGCACCACCGCCGCCACGACCTGGTGGCCGAGCCCGGCCCCGACCCCCGAGACGACGACGGTCCTGTCCGTGAGCAGCGACATGAGAGGCCTCCCTCGCTCTGGCGCATCATCTGACGGTCCGTCAGAGTATGGGCGACCGAAGGAAAGGGGAACGGGCATGAGCGACGACACCCGCAGCGATCTCTACGCCGAACTGGCCTCCACCGGCCCCTACGGCGTCCGCCCCGGCCACGCCCTGATCACCATGGTCGAGCCGCACCCGGGCCACGAGTACGCCTACAACCGCTGGTACGAGGACGACCACTACTACGCCGGGGCCATGGCCATGCCCTGGATGTACGCGGGCCGCCGCTGGGTGGCGACCCGGGACCTCCAGCTCCTGCGCTACCCGGAGAAGTCGGCCGTCGCCCAGCCGGTCTCGGCGGGCTGCTACCTCTCCACGTACTGGATCACCGCGGGCCGCTACGACGACCACATGCGCTGGACCGTCGCGATCAACCGGCGCCTGAACCGCGACGCGCGCGTCTACCGGGACCGCACCCATGTGTTCACCGCGTTCCAGGACCACGAGCGCACGGTCTACCGCGACGGCGCCGCCGGCCCCCGCGACGTCCACGCCCTCGACCACCCGTACGCGGGCCTGGTCCTCCAGGTGATCGACGCCGAGTCGGAGGACGCCCGCCCCGAGCTGCTGCGATGGCTGACCGGCCGCCATCTGCCCGAGCGGCTCGCGGGCTCACCCGCCGCCCTGGTCACCGTCTTCCGGCCGACCCCGCTGCCCGGCGACCGGATGACCTACGTCAAGCAGGTCGAAGGGGTCGGTACCCGGCTGACCCTGCTGTGGTTCCTCCAGGCCGACCCCCGCGACTGCTGGGAGCGGCACTTCACCGGGCTCGACGAGACCGTCGCCGCCTCGGGCCTCGGCCGCGTCGAGCTGATCGCCCCGTTCGTGCCGACCGTGCCGGGCACCGACACCCATGTGAACGAGCTCCGGTGAGTCAGCGCAGCTCCTCCGGGCAGGGCGTGCCGCGCGGCAGCTCGTAGGGGGAGGCGAGGCGGTAGGTGCCCGCGCGGGGCGCCAGCAGCTCGGTCCACTTGTCGCCGAGCGCGTCCTCCTCGGTCTCCATCAGACAGCCGTTGAGGTTCTCGTACGTCTTCGGGGTGCCCTCGGTCCGGTTCTCGGAGGCCTCGGTCTCCCGCGGCGGCTCGACGCCCTTGCCGTCGGCGTCGACCAGCTTCAGCCAGGGCGAGTACGGCACCCGGATCAGCACGCGGCCCGGCTCGGAGACCGTCAGGGTCATCTCGCCCTGCTCGGCCCGCTCGACCGTGGCCGGCGGGTCGGCGAGCGGGGCCGGGTCGGTCACGGCGAACAGCTGCCAGTTGGCGTCGCCCCACACCTGCCGCAGATACGGCAGCCCGCGCTGCACCAGCTCCCGCTCCCGCTCGGCGCCCGCGCCGTCCGGGTCGTCCTTGGGCAGCACCACGAAGTGCACGGCCCAGCGGCGCAGCCACTCGTGATAGTTCGCCGAGTTCAGGGTGTCGTCGTAGAAGAGGGGGTTGCGCTCCATGTCGGCCTGGCGGTTCCAGCCGCGGGCCAGGTTCACGTACGGCGCCAGCGCGGAGGCCTCGCGGTGCGAGCGGGCGGGCACGACCTCCACCCGGCCCTGCTCGGCGCCGACCTCCTGCAACTCGTTGACCAGCGGCGCGAGCTCACGCGCCCAGGACGCGGTCGGCGTGGTGTGCACGACGTCGTCGACCGACTTGAAGCCGATCCAGCCCGCGAACCCGACCGAGGCGACCACGATCGTGTACCACTTGCGCGAGCGCGGCTGGGTGAACGGCAGCGCGGCCACCAGCGCCACCCCCGCGAACAGCATCGGCAGCCGTGTGATGTTCGAGCCGATCTGCGAGCTGATCAGCCACACCAGCAGCACCGACAGCCCGTACACCGCGGCCGTGATCCGCACCGTCGTCCAGGTCCGCGGCACGACCGCGAAGACGACGACCGCGTACACCAGCGGCAGGCTCGCGGAGGCGAAGGACATCGGCTGGGTGCCGGAGAAGGGGAACGCCCACGCGGACACCGCCACCACCGCGGTCGGCCCGAGGCCCAGCGCCCAGGCGCCCGGCAGCCGCTTCTGGAAGAACATCGCGACCGCGATCAGCCCCACGAACAGCCCCGCGACCGGCGAGGACATCGTCGCGAGCGCCGCCAGCGGGGCCGCGCACAGCGCCTTCGCCCACCGCTTGTAGCGCCACTTGTACGGCCAGCAGAACACGACCGCGACCGCGCCGAGCGCGAACATCGTGCCCAGGCCGAAGGTCACCCGGCCCGAGACCGCGTTGCACAGAAAGGCGAACACGCCCGCGAGCGAGGCCCACAGCGGATTGCGCACCGACCGGCTGCGCATCAGCACCAGCGTCAGCAGACCCGCGGACACGGTCCCGGCGATCATCATCGTCGTCCGGACACCGAGCACCGACATCAGATACGGCGACACCACGCTGTACGAGACCGGGTGCATGCCCCCGTACCAGGCGAGGTTGTACGCCGAGTCGGGGTGGCGGCCGACGAACTCGGCCCAGGCGTCCTGAGCGGCCAGATCACCGCCACTGTTCGCGAACGTGAAGAACCAGACGATGTGCAGGATGCCGGACAGGGCGGTGAAGGCGAGGACGGGATGGCGCAGGAAGACCTCGCGGACCTTCTCCACGGCTCCGCGGGACCGGGATTCGTCCTCGGACGGGGACAGCGGTATTCGCGGGCCGGCGTCCGGGCCCGGACCGGTGTCGTCGGCGCGTGTCGGCTCCGCAGTGGCCACCTGTAGGCACTCCCCGTGTCCCGTCTTCTGCTGTCGGCCGCGTTCCGTTCCCGCAGACTTCACGGCCGTGTTCCCACGTGCGGCGACCTTGTCCCGTTTCGTGACGCTAGCACGCGGCCCGCCGACGGAAACCCGGGCGGGGTCCGAGGCGGGCCGCGGTGCTTTCGCCGGTCAGGCGATACGCGTCAGCTTGTCCGTCCAGCCCGGTTCGGCCAGATCGTTCTGCAGCGCGACCGGCACCTTGACCGCGCCCGCGGTGCCGCCGTCGCCGACGGTGAGGGTGCCGACCTGGGTGCCCGCCTTCGCCGCGTGGGGCAGCTCGTCGGCGGTGAACTTCAGCTCCACCTTCAGGCCGGCCCAGCCGACCGCGGTGACGTCCTTGGTCGCCACGACCGGGGTACGGCCGCCGAGACCGTCGTCCACATAGCCGACGACGTCGCCCTTCTTCAGGATCTCCGCCGACTGGAGGCGGTCCTGCGCGGCCCGGATGAGCTTGTCGCTCGCGGACAGGGCGCCCTGGAGGATGGTGTTGTCGAAGCCGCCCGGGGGCTGGCGGACGACGGCGCCGACGATCGTGCGGGTCTCCCCGTCGATCTCCTTCTTCGCCGCGAAGAGCAGGTTGCCCAGGGCGGAGGTGGTGGTGCCGGTCTTGATGCCGACGACGTCGTTCTTGCCGACCAGCTGGTTCCAGTTGGGGTGCTTGGCGCCCTTGTAGTCGGTGTACTCCATCATCGCCGCGACCTCGCGGAACGCGGGCTCCTTCATCGCGGCCTTGCCGAGCTTCACCTGGTCCACGGCGGTGGAGACGGTGGTGTCGTTCAGGCCCGAGGGGTCGGTGTACGTGGTGTTCGTCATGCCGAGGTCGGCGGCGGCGGCGTTCATCTTCTCCACGAACGCCTTCTCCGAGCCGGCGTCCCAGCGGGCGAGCAGCCGGGCGACGTTGTTGGCGGAGGCGATGAGGATGCTCTCCAGGGCCTCGCGCTGGGAGATCGAGTCGCCGGCCGTCACGTCGACGGTCGACTCCTGGCCGGCCTTGGACTGGTCCTGGGCGGTCTGGTCGATCGGGATCTTCGGACCCTCGGCGCCGCTCTCGAGCGGGTGGTCGCGCAGGATCACGTACGCCGTCATGACCTTGGCGACACTCGCGATCGGGACGGGCTTCTGCTCACCGGAGGAGCCGAAGGAGCCGATGCCCTGCACATCGAGCGCGGCCTGGCCCTCCTGCGGCCACGGGATGCCCTGGAGGTCGCCGCCGAAGGTGTAGCTGTCCTTCGCGGTCAGCGTCAGCTCCGGGGCGGGCAGCGGGCGCAGAGACTGTGCGACCGCAAACGCGATCAGGAGGAGCAGGACCAGCGGGGTCCAGATCTTGACCCGCCGGGCCGCCTGGCGCAGGGGCGTCTGCGGGGGCGGCGGGGTGTTGGTCAGCTCCGCGAGGAGGTCCAGCGGGGGCTTCGGCGGAAGCGGCTGCCGGGTGGTGCGCTCGGCGGCGCCGAGCTTGAGCATGGTGGTCGGCTGGTCGGGGACGTCGCCGAGCCGGCGGAAGACGCTGGTGGGCTGGTCGACGGGGGTCGGCTCGGCCTCGGCCGGCTTCTCCCGGGTGGCTTCGGCGCCGCCGGCGGGGTCGGGCTTCCTCGGGGCAGGAGCGGGGGCCGGGGTGGGTGCGGGGGCGGGGGCCGGGGTTTCGGCTTCGGGCTCGCCGTCCTCGTCCCGGTCCTCGTCCTGCTGGTCCTCGGCCCGGTCCTGCTGGTCCTCGTCCTCGACGTCCTCGGAGGCCGGGGCGGGGGTTTCGCCGGCGGGGGCGTCCTCGCCGTCCTCGGGGGTGGCTTCCGGCTCGTCGGCGGGCTCGGCCTCGGCTTCCGCCTCGTCCGCCTCGTCCGCGCTCGGCTCCCCGGCGTCGGTGTCCTCGTCGCCGTCGTCCTCGTGGCCGTCGTCCGGGGCGTCCTCGCCGGACGGCTCCTCGGACGCCGAGTCCGCAGGCTCCGCCGCTTCGGGCCCATCGGCCGGAAGCTCCGCGGCCGCGTCTTCGTCCTCGTCCGCGTCCCCGTCCTCGACGGACTCCGCGGCTTCGTCCGTGGCTGTGTCCTCGGCCTCGTCCTCGCCCGCGTCCCCGGTCTCGTCCTCGACGGAGTCCTCGGCGGGCTCCTCCGGGGCCTCGGAGGGCGCCTCGGACGGGTCCTCAGGCGCCTCGGAGGGCTCCTCGGAGGCCTGGGCGCCCTTCGTGACCCAGGCGGCGACCGCGGCGCGCAGGCGGGCGTCCTCCTCGGGCTCCTCGGGCTCGGGTCCGGAGGAGGGCGGCTTCGGGAGGGAGAGGACCTGCGTGGCCGTGTCCTTCACGGGCGCCGGGGGCGTCGTGCCGGACTCGCGGGCCACGGCGAGTCGTGGATCGCGGGCCTCGGGAACCGGGGCCGCGGTTCCCGGCGTCGGTTCTGCCGACGACTCGCGCTGCTTCGACCTGTCGGGGGACTCGCCCGCCACCGATGCCTCCTCCGTGCCGCACGCTCTCCGCGCGCCTAACCGAACCCTGAACCGCCGCCCGGACCCGTGTCCATGGCAGTGTCCGAACCATGTACCAGTGTCCTGTGTGTGGCCCTGGCCGACGTGATAGACGAGAACGACATACCTGCCGGTTCCACTACAAACAGGTCACGCACCCTCGACAGACCAATGTGAGAGGGGTCACCCTGTCATTCATCCACGCGGGGAGGCATGGATGGGCAGGAGCCGCAGAACAATTCCGGAGGAGCTTCTGTTGCTGGCACTGGACCCGACCACGGGTACCACTGCACAGCCGCAGTCGCTCGACCTCGGTCTGGCCGGAGCACAGCTAGTGGAGCTGGCGCTGGCCGGACGGATAGCCCCAGACGGGGATCGTATCGCCGTGGTGTCCCCACGGCCGACTGGAGATCCGACACTGGACTGCGCGTTGGAGTTGCTGCGAAGGCGCGGCGCTCCGGTTCGGGCCGTCCACTGGATCGGCGGGCCGCGTCTCGGGCTGCGCCAGACCTACCTCTCGCATCTGGAGCGGTGCGGCATGGTGCATGCCGTGGCGGGCCAGATGTGCGGAGTGCTGCCGACGACTCGCTACCAGGCGACGGACACGGCGATCAGCCGGGAGATCAGGGCCCGGCTGGACTCCGCGATCCGCACCGGCGTCCCGCCGGACCCGCGGACCGCGGCGCTCGCCGCCCTGGCCCACGCGGTCGGACTCGGCAAGCACCTGTACCCGGGCAACGAGGGCCGCTCCTCGCGCTCCCGGCTGCGGGATCTGATCAGGCACGACCCCATGGGCGGTCTCGTGGCGCACGCGGTCATGGACGTCCAGAACGGCGTCGCGGTCCAGCCGCGCCGCAGCCCGGCCCCGGCCGGCCGTCAGGCCGCCCCGGGCAGGCCGGCAGCGGAACCCGCTCGCGGTGTTCCGGTGCAGCCGCACCGCAGTCCCATGGCACGCGCCGGAGTCCACTGAGCCGAGGGCCCGGCACCGCCGCACGACCCCCCGAACCCGTCACCGGGAGCCGCCGCGGGGGGGGGGGGGGGGGGGACGCCCCCCCACCCCCCCCCCCCCCCCCCCTCGTCCGCACCCGGTTCGCGCCCGCCGGCCCCACCCCGGCCCGCGCCCCGACGCCCCTCGGGCAGCCGGTCGTGCCCGCCCCAGGGCGACACCACCCGACGACCGTCTCCGGCCTGAGCCCCGACGTCTTGCGGGCGGCCGCCCGTCTCACCCCCACACCCCCACGGCGCGGCGGAATCTGAACCGACGGGGCCGACAGCCGCGTACGGCGGGGAGGGGACGTGTCGGGGGGTGTCCGCCCGCAGCGGCCGCCGTCGAACACCAGAACTCCCGTAGGGGACCCGTCCGGCGGACCGAGGACGGACACCCCCCGGCGCGGCCCCGCACCACACACCCACGCAGCGCGCCACCCCGACCCCACTCCGCGTTCGAGCGGCCGCTCGTTCCCCTGTCCGGACAGGGACCCGTCCGTGTCCGGATGGGGCGGGCCGCGTGTCCGGATCGCGGCTTCGCGCGTTCACTGTCGTGCACCTCGCGCATATCCCCCGTTTGCCAGCGGTAGGAAGCACCTTGGTGGCAGTCTGCTCAACAGCAGATACGCAAAGTGTCAGGTACAGGCAGTAGCCGGAGGTGCACGTCTCGTGGCGTCCAATGTCAATCCCACCGTCAGGCGGCGCCGGCTGGGCCAGGAGCTGCGCCGGCTCCGTGAACTCAAGGGCATGACCGCGGAGGAGGTGGCCGAACGGCTGCTGGTGTCGCAGTCGAAGATCAGCCGCCTGGAGAACGGCCGGCGCAGTATCAGCCAGCGTGACGTCCGCGATCTGTGCGGGGTCTACGAGGTGGAGGACCAGCGCGTCGTCGACTCGCTGATGCAGATGGCCAAGGACTCCCGCCAGCAGGGCTGGTGGCACGCCTTCGGCGATGTGCCGTACAGCGTGTACATCGGCCTGGAGACCGACGCGGCCAGCCTGCGGGTGTACGACCCGCAGGTCGTGCCGGGCCTGCTGCAGACCCGCGGCTACGCCGAGGCGCTGATCGCGGGCGCCCTGCCGGAGGCCGCGCAGGCCGACATCGACAAGCGCGTACAGGTCCGCATGCGAAGGCAGGAACGTATTTCCGCCGCCGACAACCCGCTCCGCCTGTGGGCCGTGGTCGACGAGGCCGCGCTGCGCCGCGAGGTCGGCAACCGCCAGGTGATGATCGAGCAGCTGGAGCATCTGCTGGAGATGGCCCAACTGCCCCACGTCACCGTGCAGGTGATCCCGTTCTCCATGGGCGCCCACCCGGGCGTCAGCGGCCAGTACGCGATCCTGGAGTTCCCCGACGCCGCCGACTCCACCGTGGTCTACATCGAGGGCGTGACCAGCGACCTGTACCTGGAGAAGGCCCAGGACGTGTCCAAGTACAGCGTGATGTACGAGCACTTGAGGGCCCAGGCGCTGAACGTCGAGCAGACCCGGGAGTTCATCTCCAAGGTGGCCAAGGACTACGCCCGCGAGAACTGAGGGCCGCCCTGGAAGCGGTTGCCGAGGCCGTACCGGAGCAGGGGCGCCGAAAGGTACACCGTTAGACGACCTTGAGGGAAGTCCCTCTGGAATATGTCATCCGGTCGGGTGAACGGTTCCTCCAGGCAGCTGAGTTGGCGAGTAGCGTCGATCACGCCAATCGAGCACACGGGTTGGCGCAAACACAGCAACTCCGCAACTCAGCAAGCAACTGGCTACTGGAGCGAAAATGGCGATCAAGCAGGGCGCGACGGACACGTGGGTCAAGTCGTCCTACTCCCAGGGCAACGGCGCGTGCGTCGAGGTCAAGTCCCCTGTCCCGGCCGCACTGTCGGTGCGTGACTCCAAGGTCACCGACGGCCCGACCCTCGCCTTCCCGACCGGCGCGTGGCAGGCGTTCGTGACCTCGGTCAAGGCCTGAAACGGAGGGTCTTCCTGATCCTCCGCCGCACGACAACTCAACAAGCCTCACCTCAGGAGCCCTCTCGACGAGCTCGCCGTCCTTGCCGAGGGGGCTCGGCTTGTGCCCGGCGCCGCGCGGAACGCCTCCGCCCGGCGCCGGGTCCGTACGGCGAGCGGTCAGCGCACCGGGAACGCCACGTCGCAGACCGGGTCCTCGGGCCCGGCCGCGTCCCAGTCGGTGAAGTAGATCTCCCGGCAGGGACCGTCGTAGGACAGCCCCTCGCGCTTCATCCACTCCTCCACGGCCTCGAAGGCCGCCAGGATCTGCGGATGCGCGACCTGCGCCTTGGTGATCCGGGTGTACGCCAGCTTCCGGGCGGGCTCCACCCGGACCCGGGTCTCCCAGGTGCGGCCGTGCCGCTCGGCCCAGGCCCGCGCCGCGGCCTCGTCGACGACCGGCACACAGCTCTCGGCGGGGCCGTCGCTCTCCATCGACACCGCCGCGTGGTAGACGACGTACGGCGCCGCGGCGACGCCCCCGCAGGCGCCGGCCGCCTGCTCCAGGCGTCCCATCGACGCCCCGATCCAGGCGGGCAGCTCGTCCGCCAGGACGTGCCGGGTCTCGGTGAGCACCGCCCGCGCGGGCACCTCGACCGTCTCGACCGTGAACTTTCCGTACATCTCGGAGCTCCTCCCCGAAAGGCGTCCACGGAGGTACTCGGCCAGCGTCCGCCGCACGGCGAACCGCGACTCCGCGTCCGCCCAGTACGCCGCCAGCAGCCCGGCGGCCTCGCCGGCGTCCGCGTCGGCCACCTCGGCGATCCGCGCCAGCGGCATGTCCAGCTGCCGCAGCAGCGCCACCAGCCGGGCCCGCTCGATCTGGCCGGCCCGGTAGTAGCGGTAGCCGGTGACGGCGTCGACCCGGGCCGGGGCCAGCAGCCCCAGCCGGTCGTACAGCCGCAGCGCCTTGGCCGACAGCCGGGCCCGCGCGGCGAACGCGCCGATGGTCAGCAGTTCGTCGTCGTCCATCTCAGGCAGCCTCGCCCTCCGTCGCCGGACGGCCTGTCCCGCCCGGCGACTCCGACGCTCCCCCTTGCCCCAGGGGCAAGGTCAACAACCGGCGGGAGGGTCAGCCGATCGCCTTCTCGACGGCCGCCACCAGCTCCGCAGACTCCGGCTCGGTCTGCGGCGAGAAACGCCCGACGACCTGCCCGTCCCGGCCGATCAGGAACTTCTCGAAGTTCCAGCGGATGTCCCCGCTGTGCCCCTCGCCGTCCGCGAAGCCGACCAGCCGCTCGTACAGCGCGTGCCGCCCCTCCCCGTTCACCTCGACCTTCTCGGTCATCGGGAAGCTCACCCCGTACGTCGCCGAGCAGAACTCCGCGATCTCCTCGGCCGACCCCGGCTCCTGCCCGAGGAACTGGTTGCACGGCACACCGAGCACCGTGAACCCCTTCTCGGCGAACCGCTCCTGGAGCCGCTCCAGGCCGCTGTACTGCGGCGTCAGTCCGCACTTCGAGGCCACGTTCACGACCAGTACGGCCCGGCCCGCGTAGGAGGCCAGTTCCGCGGAGCCGCCGGTGAGGGCGTCGATCGAGACGCCGAGGGGGGAGGTGCCGTTCAGTTCAGTAGTCATGGGCGGATGCTAACGCCACGCATCTCGGGGGTGCGGTCCGTGCCGGTGCGGCTCCACCGCGTGACGACCGCGCCTCCTCACCGCCCACCGCCCCCGGCCGCCTTCATCAGCACCTCCCCGGCGGCCGTGCGCGAGTACAGCACCGACCTCCCCGCCCGCCGCCGCGCCACCAGCCCCGCGTCCAGCAGCAGCCGCAGATGCCGCCCCACCGACCCGAGCCCCTGCCCGGTCACGGCGACCAGCTGCGTCGTGGACATGGGGGAGGCGAGGAGGCCGAGCACCGCTGCCCGGCCCGTCCCGAGCAGCGCCGCGAGCGCGGCGGGCACCGGCGCGGTGCCACCGGCCAGCACCCCGGAGGCCGGGTACACCACCGCGTACCGCGCCCGGCTCTCCCAGGACACCCACCCCGCCCGGGGCGTCACCGGCACGAAGACCAGCTCGGCCCCGGAGATCTCGCGCGGCGGGTATGCGTGCGTGTTGACCTGGAGCCGGTTGTCGCCGAGCCACCGCGTCCCCGGCCGCAGAGCCCCCAGCACGGCCGCCCAGCCTCCCTGGCCGACCTGCGAGGTCCTCGCCACGACATCGGCCTCCAGCACCCGCCGGCGCCGCGCCCAGTCCGGCCGTACGGTCTCGGACCACAAGCGCGACAGCAGCGCGGCGGCCCGCTCGGCGAGGTCGTCCCGGTCCAGCGCGGCGGGCAGCGGTCCGGCCAGAGACGTCCTCAGATGAGCACGGGCCTCGTCGGGCGCGACGGCCCGCACCCGGGCCAAGGTGTCCTCGAAAGTCTCCCCGTCGCGCGGGGTGGGCGTCAGGAAGTCGGCGATCCACTCCCGCCCGAGCCCGGCCCGTACGAGCAGCCCGGTCACCGGGTCGGCGGCGAGCCGGGCACGGTGACCGGGCAGATGGGCCCGCAGCCAGGCCTCCTCGCCCGGATGGGCCCCGGCCCCCGCCTGCAGGAGCTTCAGACAGGCGAACGTCTCCGCGTACGGCGAGATCAGGAACCGGCTCCCGGCGAGGGTGTCGGCGTTGACCTGCCACCAGCCCATCGACGGCCCCCCGGACGTTTCGCGCGTACGCGAAACAGTAACCACCGGCCGCGCCCCGCTCCCAGACTCCGCCGCATGCGCAGTTACCGAGCACTGTTCCGCACCCCGGAGTTCACTCCGTTCTTCCTCGCCTCGGCCGCCCACACCGCGGCCCACACCATCGGCGGCCTGGCCCTGGCCACACTCGTCTACCGGGCCACCGACTCCCCGCTGCTGTCGGCGGTGAGCATGTTCGGCCCCCAGCTGACCCAGGTGCTGGGGGCGGCCTTCCTGCTCTCGGCCGCGGATCGGCTGCCGCCGAGGCCCGTGCTGACCGGGATCGCGGCGGCCTTCGCGGCGGGCACCGCGGTGCTCGCCCTGCCCGGCCTGCCGCTCGGCGCGGTGTTCGCGGTCGTCCTGCTCCAGGGCCTGATCGCCTCGCTGGGTGGGGGAGTGCGCTGGGGCCTGCTGAACGAGATCCTCTCCAAGGAGGGTTATCTGCTGGGCCGTTCGGTGTTCAGCATGCAGAACGGGCTGACGCAGGTCGCGGGCTTCGCGACCGGGGGCGCCCTGCTGACCCTGCTCTCCCCGGCCGCCTGTCTGCTGCTCGCGGCGGCTCTGTACGCCCTGTCGGCGGTCGTCGTCCGGCTCGGCCTGACGGCCCGCCCGCCGCGCGCCGGCGGCCGCCCCTCGGCACGGGCCACCTGGCGCACCAACGCCACGCTGTGGTCCTCCCGCCCCCGCCGCCTGACCTATCTGGGCCTGTGGGTCCCCAACGGGCTGGTGGTCGGCTGCGAATCCCTCTTCGTCTCCTACGACCCCGGGGCCGCGGGCGCGCTGTTCGCCGTCAGCGCGCTCGGCATGCTGGCCGGCGACCTCGCGGTGGGCCGGCTGCTGCCGCCGGGGGCGCGCGCCCGCCTCGCCACCCCGCTGCTGCTGCTCCTTGCGGCGCCCTACCTCGTGTTCGTGCTGCGCCCGGAGGCGCCCTGGGCCGCCCTCGCCGCCTGTCTCGCCGCCGTCGGCTTCGCCGCGAGCCTGGTCCAGCAGGAACGCCTGCTGCGGCTCACCCCCGACGAACTGGCGGGCCACGCGCTCGGGCTGCACTCCGCCGGAATGCTCACCGGGCAGGGGCTGAGCGCCGCGCTCGCCGGTGCGGTGGCCCAACTGACCTCCCCGGCAACGGCCATGACGGTCATGGCGGGCGCCTCGATCGCGGTGACGCTGACTCTGGCGCGGCTCGACCGATCGTCCGGAGACTCCATTGAAGTTCGTACTGCGAACCAATATAGTTCGTGACACGAACCGAATCCCGCGCATCCGTTCGCGGGTCCGTCCAGGGGGAGTTGAAGAGTCATGGCATCCACGACATCCACCACCGGCCGTACCGTCGTCGTCATCGGCGGGGGGTACGGCGGCGCGACGGCCGCCAAGGCCCTGGACGCCGAGGCCGATGTCGTCCTGATCGAGCCCAAGGACGCCTTCGAGCACGCGGCAGGCTCGCTGCGGGCCCTGGTCCGGCCCGACTGGGCGCAGAACGTCTTCCACTCCTACGACCGGCTGCTGGAGCGCGGCAGGGTCGTGCGGCAGAAGGTCGCCTCCGCCGACCCCGCGGGCGTGACCCTGGCCGACGGCACCCGGATCGACGCCGACTACCTGGTGCTGGCCACCGGCTCGCGCTACCCGTTCCCCGCCCGGGCCGAACAGGACGACGCCGTCGAGGCGCTGGGCCGGCTGCGCGAGACCCACGAGGAACTGGCGGGCGCCGCACGGGTGCTGATCACCGGCGCGGGCCCGGTCGGCCTGGAACTCGCCGGCGAGATCAAGCACGTGTGGCCCGGCAAGGAGGTCACGGTCCTGGACCCGGCGCCCGCGCTGCTGCCCGCCTTCGAGCGGAGCCTGCGCGACGACCTGCACAGGCAGCTGGCCGAGGCGGGCGTCGTACTCCGGCTGGGCACCGCCCTGGCGCAGGAGCCGCCGGCCGAGCCCGGCCGCGCCAAGACCTTCACCGTGGCCACCGCCGACGGCGGCGAGATCACCGCCGACATCTGGTTCCGCGCCCACGGCGTCCGCACGAACGGCGACTACCTCGCCGACGGCGCCCTGACCACCCGTACGGACAGGGGCCGGGTCCGGGTCACCGGCACCCTCACGGTCGAGGGCTACGACCACGTCTACGCGATCGGCGACCTCACCGACCTCCCCGAGGCCAAGATGGCCGGGTACGCCATGCAGCACGCGCGGGTCGCCGCCGCGAACATCTCCGCCCAACTGCGCGGCGAGACCCCCGGGGCCGTCTACACGCCCTCGCCCGTGCCCTCCGTCCTGCTGCCGCTCGGCCCCGAGCGCGGCGTCGGGCAGTTCCCCTCGGAGGAGGACCCCGCGGCCGCGGTCGTCGTCCCGGCCGAGGTGGTGGCGCGGTACAAGGGGACGGACCTGTTCGTCGGGATGTTCCGGGAGCTGTTCGGCACCGAGGCGCCGCAGACGTCGTAGCCCGGTCAGGGCTGGGGGTCGAGGAAGACCTCGGGCACCTTGTTGTCCTGCACCACGCGAGCCAGGAGCGCGGCCAGCTGGTCGCGCTCCCGCGCGTTCAGGCCCGAGGGCAGCTCGTCGATGCGGCGGCAGGCCTCGTCGTAGAACTCCTCCGCCAGCCGGGCGCCCTGCGCGGTCAGCGCCACGCGCACCGCGCGGCCGTCGCTGGGATCGGCCTCCCGGCGCACCAGCCCGCGCTGCGCGGTGCGGTCCACCAGACCGGTCAGGCTCGACTTGGCCAGCCCCAGCATCTCGCCCAGCTCGCGCATGCCGTACGGCTGGGGCATCAGCACGCACAGCAGCTTGCCCTGCTGCGGCGTCAGCCCGTACGCGTGGCTCGCGTCGGCGTACACGGCGTCCACCAGGTACGAGGACCGCACCAACGCGGTCACCACGCTCATCCGCTCCCCATCGGCCTTTGCCATGAGGGAAGCCTAACGGCGCCCGCGCCCCCGCCGATACGACCGGGACGACCGGGACGCGCGAGCGGACGGGGCAGCCCAGACGGCCTCGCGCGCTCCTCCGCCGCGGCCGTGGCGGAGTCCGTTCGCCCGGTCCGCGTGCACGCGCCGAGATGCGGGCCGTCGTGGCACGGCCGATCATCGGAGGCGTGTCGACGACCGGCCACGCGCCCAGTGAGCAGCCCGCCGCCGAGCGGCCCGGCGGCGACCGGGTTCCGCCCGCCGCCTGGCGGAACCTGGTGATGGCCACCCTCGGCTTCACACTCACCTTCTGGGCCTGGAACCTCGTCGCCCCGCTCGCCTCCGACCTCGACGAGCAGCTGCACATGAGCTCCTTCGCCCAGTCCCTGCTGGTCGCCGTCCCCGTGCTGGTCGGCTCCCTGGGCCGGGTCCCGGCCGGCGCACTCACCGACCGCTACGGCGCCCGGCTGATGTTCCCGCTGGTCAGCGCGTTGACGATCGTGCCGGTCCTGCTGCTGATCCCGGCCAAGGAGTCCTATGGGGCGCTCATCGCCGTCGGATTCGTCCTCGGCCTCGGCGGCACGACGTTCGCGATCGGCGTCCCGCTGGTCAACTCCTGGTTCCCGCCCGCCCGGCGCGGCGCGGCCCTCGGCGTCTTCGGCATGGGCATGGGCGGCGTAGCGCTGTCCGGCTACTTCACCCCGCGGATGTACCACCACAGCGAGAACCTGCCGTTCCTGGTGCTGGCGGCGGCCCTCGCGGTGTACGCGGCCGCGGCGGTGTTCCTGATCGACGACCGTCCCGGCCGGCCCGTTCCCACGACCCCGCTCACCACCCGGCTGGGCCAGGCGGGCCGACTGCGCGTCACCTGGGAGCTGTCGGCCCTGTACGCCATCGGCTTCGGCGGCATCGTGGCCTTCGGCGTCTATCTGCCGACCTACCTCAGGACCTGGTACGGCCTCAGCCCCACCGACGCCGGCACCAAGGCCGCGGGTTTCGCCCTGGTCGCCGTCGTCTTCCGGCCCATCGGCGGCTGGCTCGCCGACCGCGTGCACCCGGCGGTGGTCACGTCCTGCGCGCTGGGAACGGTGGCGCTGCTGGCCGTCGTCCAGTCCTTCGACCCGGCCCTGAACCCCGGCGCCACCATCTGTCTGCTGGTGATGGCCGCGGGCCTCGGCACCGCCAGCGGCTCCGTCTTCGCGCTGGTCGCCCGGGTCACCCCGCAGCCCCAGGTCGGCAGTGTCACCGGCATCGTCGGCGCCATGGGCGGCCTCGGCGGTTTCGTCCCGCCGTTGGTCATGGGCGCCGTCTACAGCGCCAAGGACTCCTACTCCATCGGCTTCATGCTGCTGTCCGACCTCGCGCTCGCGGGGTGCGTGTACGCGTTCGCCCGGATGCGGGAGGCGGGCCGCCCGGCCTAGCGCCGGGGTTCATGGCTCGTGGACGGGGACGGGGACGGGGACGCGGCGGGCCGGGGCTCACGGCGTGGGCGCGAACGCCGTCACCTTCACCCCGGTGTCGCAGATCCGTACGTCCGCCCGCGCCCCGCCCGCCGTCGTGAAGCCGGGCGTCAGCGGCCGTGACTCGCCGGGCGGTACGACGTCCAGGGCGCCGACCGGCTCGCACTCGTCCAGCCCCAGGAAGGTGAGCCCGGCGGAGGCGGAGTCGCCCGGGGCCAGGGTGACCTCCTCGGCGTTCGCCGCCGAACCGTCCCAGTCCACCGGCAGTTCGGCGCGGCCGGCCTCGCCCACGAGGAGCAGTGAGGGGAAGCCGCGCAGGGTGCAGGAGCCGTCGCCCTCGTTGGTGAGCACGACCGAGGCGCGGCCCTGCCCGGTGCTGCGGGCCACGGCCGACAGGTCCTTCGTACGGCAGCGGTCGGCGGCGGGGGTGGGGAGCCGGTCGGCGCCGTAGAGGACGCCGGGCGGTGGCGAGGAGGCGCCACCGCCACCGCCACCCGGGCCGTTCCGACTGTCCTGCCCGTTCGGCCCGTTCGGGCCGTTCGGGTCCTCGGGGTCGGACGCCGCGCCGCCGTTCCCGTCCGAGCGGGACGAGTTCGCCCCGGCCTCGCCGCCGGGACGGTCCCCGGCGTCCGACGACGAGGAGGAGCAGGCCGTCGCCCCGGCCAGCAGCAGGGCGGCCGCGACGAGGGAGAGCGTGGGTCGGCGCATGGCTCCTGCCGTCTCTTTCGGTGTCCGCGCGGCCGGTCGGGCGTCCGCGTTCCTCACCGGCGAGGGTATTAGAATCCCGCCGATCAGTTCACCGGCGCTGCCCAGCGCACCGCCTCCGGGGGAAGGGCACGTGCTGTGGACCCGAGCAGTTCGGACGGCATACGCCGCAGGCGGTTCCTGGGCGCGGGCGCGGCGACGCTGGGCGCCGCGGGCGCGCTGGCCGCCGGGCAGTACCTGACCGGCGACGCCTCGGCCTCCGTGGGCGGCCCGACGGCTCCGGCGGGCCCCGGCGTGAACGTGAGCGGCACGGTCTTCAAGCTCGGCGTGGCCTCCGGCGACCCGCTCCCGAACGCGATCGTGCTCTGGACCCGACTGACCCCCGCCCAGCAGGGCGGCTCCGGCATCCTCGCCCCCACGGTGCCGGTGACCTGGGAACTCGCGGCGGACAGCGCCTTCACGAGCATCGTCAGAAGCGGTACGGCGACGGCGAGCGCCTCCCTCGGCCACAGCGTCCACGTCGACGTCACCGGCCTGACCCCGGCGACGGACTACTGGTACCGCTTCAAGGCCCTCGGCCGCACCTCCGGCACGGGCAGGACCCGTACCGCCCCGGCCGCCGGAAGCACCCCCGAGCGCCTGCGCATCGCCCTCGCCTCCTGCCAGAACTGGCAGCACGGCTGGTTCACTCCGTACCGCGACATGAAGGAACAGCGGCCCGACCTGGTGCTGTTCGTCGGCGACTACATCTACGAGAGCTCCGCCTACTCGTACCGCGTACGCCGCCACGAGGGCGGGGGCGCGCCCGTCACGCTGGCCCAGTACCGCGCCCGGCACGAGCAGTACAACACCGACCCCGACCTCCAGGCGATGCGCGCCGCCGCGCCCTTCGTCGTCGTGTTCGACGACCACGAGGTGGACCAGGACTGGGCCGGAGCCGTGGCGGGCGACCCGGTCGCCTGGCCGCGCGACACCTTCCTCGCCCGCCGCTCGGCCGCCTTCCAGGCGTTCTACGAGCACATGCCGGTCCGCGCCCGGCAGAAGCCCAGCGGCCCGGACGCCCTGATGTACCGCAGGCTCGACTTCGGCGCCCTGGCCCGGCTGCACGTCCTGGACACCCGTCAGTACCGCGACGACCAGGCGGCCACCGCCGAGGCCGCGGCCGGGTCGGGCCGCGTCATCATGGGCGACGCCCAGCGGGACTGGCTGCTCGCGGGCATGGCCGAGCCCGGCACCATCTGGAACCTCGTCGCCTCCCAGGTGATGATGGCCGAGACCGACTTCCTGGCCGGTACGGGCAAGGAGTGGTCGTACGACGCCTGGGACGGCTACCAGCAGGAACGCGCCTCCCTGCTGAAGGAGTTCCGGTCCGTGCGCAACCCGGTCGTCCTGTCCGGCGACCGCCACCGCACCATCGTCAGCGATCTCAAGCCGGACTACGCCGACCCGGCGTCCCCGGTCGTCGGCGCCGAGTTCGTCGGCACCTCCATCTCCAGCAACGGCGACGAGGACCTCCAGGCCTTCGCCGCCGAATGGGCGCCCAAGCTGGCCGACAACCCGCACTGGAAGATGATCGACGCGCGCCGCGGCTACCTCCTCCTGGACATCGCCCCCGACGGCATCGACGCCCAACTGCGCGCGATCTCCACGGTGCTGACGAGGAACGGCACGACGGCCACGGCCGCGACGTTCCGCGTGGACGACGGGGTGCCGGGCGTGCGGCAGACCGGGGTGGAGGCGCCGGCGAGCACCGGCGCGCAGGCGTCCCCCGAGACCACGACGGCCACCCCCTGACCCCACCGGGAGAGAACGTGTTCACCACCCGATCCCGGCGGTCCGGCGCAGGCCGGGGACACCGGCGGCCCCGCTCGCTGCCCGTCCTGGCCGCCACCGCCGCGGTCCTCGCGGCCGGCGTCTTCGTCGCGCTGCCCGGGGACGCCGACGCGAAGGTCCCGACGCGCGGCGACTTCGACGCCGACGGCACCACGGACCTGGTCTACCGGAACGTGGCGGGCCAGTTGTACGTGAACACCGGCACGTCCGCGCCCGAGACGATGGCCCTGGACTCGGACGTGTCCAAGGTCAAGGACGTCCTGACGCCCGGCGACCTGGACTCGGACGGCGTCCAGGACATCCTGACCCTGAGCCCGAGCGGCGCCCTGCGGCTGCACACCGGCGTCTACGCGAGGACACCCGGCGGCCTCGGCTCGTACCGTACGGTCGCCACCGGCTGGCAGATCTACAACAAGGTCCTCGCCCCGGGCGACATGAACCGCGACGGCAGGGCCGACCTGCTGGCCCGGGACTTCTCCGGCGCGCTGTGGTTCCACCCGGGGGACGGCAAGGGCGCCTTCGGCGCCCGGGTGAAGGCGGGCACCGGCTGGCAGCAGTTCGACCAGCTGACCGGCGCGGGCGACCTCGACGGCGACGGAGTCGGCGACGTCCTCGCCCGCACCCCCGCCGGGGTCCTCTACCGCTACCCGGGCCGCGGCCCCGGCACCTTCGCCGCCCGCGTCCAGGACCCGAGGAGCGAGTGGGCCTCGTACAACCAGCTCATCGGCGGCGGCGACTGGGACGGGAACGGCAGGACCGACCTGCTGGCCCGCGACTTCTCCGGCGCGCTGTGGTTCTACGCCGGCGACGGCAGGGGCACCTTCGGCACCCGCTCGGCGCGCAGCACGGGCTGGGGCAAGGTCACACAGTTCGCGGGCGCGGGCAACACCCCGCACTTCGGCAAGTTCGGCATCATGGCCCGCACCTCCGCCGGCTCGCTCTACAGCTACGAGGTGACCGGCACCGGCTCCCTGACGAGCAGACTGGAGATCGGCGGGACTTGGCCCCGCTCGACGACCCGTCTGGCCTACGCCTCCGCCCTGCGCGAGAACGGCCTCGCCGACCTGGTCGTCCACTCCACCGGCACCGGCCGTCTGACCAACCCGGCGTACTACGCGCTGACCGACCCCGAGATCGCCGGGGGCTCCACGTCGTACGGCCGCATCCTCGGCCCCGGCGACCTCACCGGCGACGGCAAGGGCGACCTGCTGTCGGTCACCACCACCGGCACCGTCTATCTCAACGCGGGCAACGGCTCCGGCACTTCGGTCGCCGCCCGCGTCCAGGTGGCCACCGGCTGGCAGGGCTACAACGCCCTGATCGCCGGCGGCGACTACACCGGCGACGGCCGCCCCGACGTCCTGGCCCGGGACACCTCGGGCTCCCTGTGGCGCCTGACGGGCACGGGCAGAGCCTCGGCGCCCTTCCTGCCCCGGGTGAGGATCGGCACGGGCTGGCAGCAGTACCGCGCCCTCTTCTCCCCGGGCGACGCCGACGGCGACGGCAAGGCCGACCTGATGACGACGACCTCCGCGGGCGCCCTGCACTTCCACGCGGGCACGGGCACGGGCGGCTTCAAGGCCCGTGTCACCAAGGCGACTTCGGGCTGGAACGTCTGGGCGGACCTGCTCTGACGCGCCGTTACCTGGCGCCCGCGCCCTTCTCCGCGATGCGGTAGATCCTGTGGCTGTCGCGGGCGATGTCGACGACCAGGCTGGTGGTGCCGCTGCCCCAGGTGAGGGTGACGACGGCCTCGGTGCGGTTGCCGACGCTGCCGTTGTCGGTGACCTTCCAGGCGAGCGGGACGTTCTGGGCGCGCAGGACGCCGTCGGCGTGCTCCCGGTTCTCCCAGGCCGCCAGCTGCTTCTGGAGGGCCGGCGTGAGGTAGTGGCCGCGCAGGGCCTTCGCCAGGCTGCCGCCGCCCTCGTCGGACCTCGCGTCGGTGTAGGCGCCGTAGAAGTCGGCGATGCGCGTGATGTCGTCCGACGGCTTGCCGCCGACACTGCGCGGGGCTCCGGCGGAGGCCTGGACGGTGGCGCCGAGGCCGAGGGTGACGGCGAGGAAGCCGGCGGTCAGCACGGCGCGGGTCTTGCTGCTCATGTGTGTGTTCTCCGTGGTCCGAGTGGTCCGAGTGGTCCGAGTGGTCCGAGTGGTCCGAGTGGTTCCAGTGGTTCTAGTGGTGCATCGGCCGGCCGGCGCGTGCTCTGGGCGATGCGGAGCCGCGCCGGTCGGCGCTGTCGGTGGTCGAGGGCCGCCCTCCCCACCCCCGTGGCGGAGGGCGGCCCTGGTCATGGGCCGGTGGGGCGTGCGCAGGGATGTCGTCCGTCGCCCGCGATGTCGTCCGTGGCCCGCCGCCGAGTGGTCGGTCCGGCCCTGGTCGGTGCGACACCAAGAGCATCGGGCGGCACGGCGGCCCGGCGCAACGCCGGACGCCCCCGCGCCGGGCATGGAACCATCCCAGCCCATCTGACGTGCAGATATATGGGCCGCCTGGGACACAGGGACACGAGGGAGACGGAGGAACGGTGCCGACCGGGGACGACGTCGAGCAGTTCGCCGCGCTGCTGCGCCGGCTGAAGGACCGTACGGACCGGAGCTACGGCTCGCTGGCCCGCCGCCTCAGCATGAACACCTCCACGCTGCACCGCTACTGCGCGGGCGAGGCGGTCCCGCAGGACTACGCCCCGGTGGAGCGCCTGGCCGCCTTCTGCGGGGCGACGCCGGAGGAACGCCTCGAACTGCACCGACTGTGGCTGCTCGCGGTGGCGGCACGGCAGCGGGGGCGGGTGGGGGAGGGGGTGGTGGAGCCGGAGGCGAGGGGGCCTGCGGCGAGAGAACCGGAGGCGAGGGAGCCTGAGGCGAGACAACTGGAGGAGCCGACGGAAGCGGCGGGCCCTCACGCGACGGCCCGGTCGGAAACGGCCCGCTCGACCGGACGGCCCTGGTACCGCCGACGCCGCACCGCCGTGGGCGCGGTCGTGGCCGCCGTACTGGCGGCGGTGCTGGCCGGTCTGCCGACGCTGTCGTCCGACCGCTCGCGCCACGACTCCGCGAAGCCCCCCGGCAGCTCCCGTACGACAGGAACCGAACCGTCTACGGACAGCGGGACCGGCAACATGGCCGGCAGCGGGACCGGCGTTCCCACGCCGGCGGACGCGCCGCTCACCTGGACCGCCGACTCCCAGGTCTGGGAGGGAGGCTGCGGACACGACTACGTCATCCAGAAGGAGCCGGACCGAGTGCCCCCGCCGCCGGTGGAGCAGGACGCCGAGGCGTGGGCGGCGACGCAGGGGGCGGTGCCGGGACGGCAGACGATGGTGCGGATCTCGGTGCAGGGGAAGTCGTCAACAGCCGTGGTCCTGGAGGCCCTCAGAGTCCGCGTCGTCAGCCGCGGCACCCCGGCCCCCGGCAACGCGTACGCCATGGGCCAGGGCTGCGGGGGCGACCTGATGCCCCGTGAGTTCTCCGTGAACCTTGACGTCGACCGCCCGATCGCCCGCGCGCGCTCCGGCGGCGACACCGCAACGCCCCTCCCCGTGGTGCGGTTCCCCTACCGTGTCTCCGCCGATGACCCGGAGGCGTTCCTGGTCACCGCGGTGACCGAGGCGTACGACTGCGCCTGGTACCTGGAACTCGACTGGTCCTCCCAGGGCCGCAGCGGTACGGCCCGCGTCGACGACCACGGCCGCCCGTTCCGCACCAGCGGCATCAAGGGCCTGCCCCACTACTGGTTCGGCACCGGCGGCGACGGCGCGCGCCAGTGGGTGCCCCTCGGCGCGTAGACGCCGAAGGCCCGCCACCTTCCGAGTCCTCGGAAGGTGGCGGGCGGTCGCGCCGGTGCCCGGCAGGGATGCGCCCCTGCGGCACCGGGGGCCGGGGGCCGGCGGAGACTTCAACAGACCAGGCCGGTCAGGTCACTTCGACATGATGAAATCGAGGGCGTAACCGGGAGCGGTCGTCCAGTAGGTGACGCGCTGACCGTCGTTGGCGTACAGCGTCTCGACGGGCATGGGGACGTTGACCGGCTCGCCCACCCTGCTGCCGGGCTTACGGCCCTGGAGGCCGAGCGTGATGCTCTTCGCCTCGTACTCATCCATGGGGCCGTTGACGAGCAGGGCGGCGTACGCCTCCTCACCCGGAGCCAGGGTGACGGGCACTCCCGGGTTCGGGTCGCTCTCCTTGATCACGGGGGCCGTGGTCCGGCCGGCACCGAGCCGCACGAGGGGGTAGCGGTAGAGGTTGCACTTCTTGTCACCGATGTTCTGGACGGTGAGCAGAAGGTGCCTGGCGTCCTCGCTGTCCGCGGGCTCCTTCACGGCGGACACCCCGAGGACCTCCTGGGGGCAGGCGGCGACGGCGGCCTTGGTGGCCTTGGCGGCGTTGGCGGTCTTGGCGGTCTTGGCGGCGACCGTCTGCGGCCCGGTGGGGGAGGCCGCCTGCGCCGACACACCACACCCGAGAGCCAGGACGAGACCGGTGACCACGGCGGCGCGGCGGCCCACAAGAGACTTCACGTTCATATGCGTGTTCCTTGTCTGATCGGTAGGAGGTCGCACGCGCCAACCGCCCGGTCCTGCGGACCTGGGGTGCAAGTCGGGGTGTCGTGGCGCTACCGGGCGGTCGGCCGCTTCAGCCGGTGCGACGGCCACAGCGTCGAACGCGGCCCGCCCCTGGGACAACCGCGGTCCGCCGACCTGCGACGGCGGAACGATCCCACCCCAGTTCACCTGCGGAAACAGCGAAGCCTGGGATGCCCGTCCGGGACGGGAACCCCATGGGGAAGGAAGTCCGGCGCAACGCTGGAACCGTCCCGGCCGTACTGACGTGCAGGTAGCGGGAGTACCTGGGACACCGGCCCGGGCAGGGGCGGGACGGCACAGGCCGACGGACGGATGCGAGTACGGACCACATGGACGCGATCCACGACGACGTAGCGGAGTTCGCGTTGCTGCTGACGCGTCTGAAGGAGCGCACGGACCGCAGCTACGCGGCGCTGGCCCGCCGCCTGGGCATGAGCGCCTCCACGCTGCACCGCTACTGCGCCGGAGAGGCGGTCCCCCTGAGCTTCAGCGGGATCGAGAGGTTCGCCGCGCTCTGCGGAGCCTCCCCGGAGGAACGCGTGGAGTTGCACCGCAGGTGGATCCTGGCGGTCGCGGCACGGCAACGATCGGGCACGTCCGACGCCCGGCGGCCACAGACGCCGCAACACACGACGATCACCACGACATCGGCGGCGTCCGCGAGACCCGACAGCCAGGCGACGGAGGCCGAACGCCCCCGCCGAAGGCCCTCACGATCGATGGCACTGGCGGCGGTGCTCGCCGTCGCACTCGCCGGCCTCACCACGTCCGCCGCCGGACCCCACCCGGGCGGTGGTGAACCGTCGGCCTCCGCCCGCACCGCACCGGGACCCTCGGTGCCGGCCCCGCTGACCTGGACGGCCAACTCCCACCTCTGGCAACTCGAATGCGACCACGACTACGTCATCGACAAGCCGCCGGGGGAGGTCCCGCCGCCACCGACCCCGCAGGACGCCGAGGTGTGGGCGGTGTCCCAGGGCGCGGTGCACGGACGCACCACCAATCTGCGGATCTCGGTGCAGGGACGGGGCAACGCGGCCGTCGTCCTGGAGGCCCTGCATGTGCGCGTCGTCGACCGCACCACCCCGGCAGCACCCCAGGGCACGGCGTACTCCATGTACGAAGGCTGCGGCGCCGTCCTGATCCCCCGCCACTTCGCCGTGGACCTCGACGCACGCCGCCCCCTGGCCCGCTCCAGGCCCGGCAACGACCCGGACAGACCGACTCCGGCGATCGACTTCCCCTACCGGGTGTCCCTACGGGAGCCGGAGGTCCTGCTGCTCTCCGCGGGCACCGCGTCCTGCACCTGCGACTGGTACCTCGAACTCGACTGGTCCTCCCAGGGCCGGAGCGGCACGGTACGCATCGACGACCACGGCCGCCCGTTCCGCACCGCGGGCATCAAAGGGCTACCGCACTACTGGTACCGCGACCCCGCGGGCTGGATCCCCATGTCCACCGCGAACTGACGGTCACCGGAACAGCTGCGGAGCGGGACAGACCTCCAAAGGGTCCTCCGGCCGATCGGCCCAACGCCACCAGAGATGCCGCCCCGCACACCTCCACAACGACCGGCAGCCGCGCCGACCATCGTCCTCCCGCCGCACAAGGACGAGCCCACCGGACTCCATGGCCCGACCACACGCAGGACAGCCGGGGGCATCATCGACCGTAAGCCGCACCCTAGGGCCCCTCCCACCCGCGGCGACAGCCCTGGAACCGGCTAGGTTGCCCGCATGACGCCTCCTGCGCGTACTCACGGCCCAGGCCGAGCAGGAACAGGACCCCGCACGACGCGAGCTCCTGAAGACCTTCCCCTCGGCGATCGACATGGCCGAGAACGGGGAACCCTGAGGCGCCCCGACGCCACCCCCAGCCACGCGCATGGCACGCCCCTGAACAAGCGGAAGGGCCAACCCAGGAGAAATCCTCTGAGTATCCGCAGTTTTCAGAGGTGGCGGACTCCTGCGCGTGGTGGTCGTTGCGTGTTGCACTCGGTACGCCGATCGCCGAACCCAACCCCGGCCCCGGCGGCATCTGCGCCCGCCTCGAAGAGCTGGGCCACCGCCTCGACCACTTCGAGGAGGAGATCCGCGCTCGTAGGCCGTCGCCCGCCGAGGTCAAGACACTGCACCTCGCCGCCGCGGTGCCCGTCATCCATCTGATCCGGACCGCCTTCGACACCGAGGGGCGAGCTGTCGAAGTCTGCGACACGGTCATGGCGGCGGACGCCTATGTTCTGTCGTACCAACTGCCGGCTACCTGAGAAGCAGAGTGGGGAGGCGGATGCAGTGACGGAAGAGACTTGGTGGCTCAAACAGGGAGACTCCCTGGTGGGAACGCTTCGGCTGGATGAGTTCGACATGTTCTGGACGGACTGTCGCTTCGAGCCTGGTCCCGGGTGGGCGGCTGTGCGCCCCCTCTTCGAGGCTTCACGGGATGCCTGGCCGGCACATGGTGTGGAGGGGCTTCTGGTTGCGGACGAACGCATCCGCCAAGCGGGGCTCGTTCACGTTCCGAGCGAAGGCGGTGATGCCGTGCGCGCCTTGGTGATCCGGATCCATGGAGATCGAACCCGGCTCAAGTGGTGACGTCCGGGAAGCCCAGCTCGGCCGCTGCCGAGTCGATTCGTCTAGCGCCACAGGCATTCTCGTGTGGGCGAGTAGCTGGGAGCTGATCCAGGCCTGCTCGGGAGACACCCATCCGTGAGCGGCCGCCCCGTTGATGCCAGAAGTAGACGTCAAAGGCCCCGGACCAAGATCGGTCCGGGGCCTTTGCGCTGGTGCCCCCGGCAGGATTCGAACCTGCGACACCCGCTTTAGGAGAGCGGTGCTCTATCCCCTGAGCTACGAAGGCAAGGTGGTGCGCGCATGACGAACACCGCCGCCGACAGTGTAGCGGGTGGTCGTTTGCGGGGCCGGGGAGTTAGGGCCGGGCCGGGGAACGGGAAGCTCACCACTCCGTCCGGGAGCTCGAGGCGAGGTGCTGGACGATCTGCTGCTCGGCGTCAGGACGCCCGGACCTTCGCGCGCCCGGACCTCCGCACGCCCCGACCTCCGTGCGCCGCTCAAGATCCCTCACCCCCGAGTGACCCGTATCCGGTAGACGCCCTCCAGGTCCGCGCCCGCCACCTTGATCGTGATGCTTCGGGTGGGGTCCTTGAAGGTTTCGCCGGGGGAGAAGGGGGCGTCGGAGAGTTCGGCGTGGACGTTGGGGCTGCGGGTGCAGCCGCCGCTGTCGCGCTGGGAGTCGTAGACGCGGATCGGGCCCTGGCCGGTGTCGATGTCGGCGTCGACCTTGTAGATCAGGACGCCGGGGCGGCAGATGGACTCGTCGTTGCCGCCCCGGGTGCGCAGTTCGACGGCGTAGCCGGTGCGCTTGTCGAGGGGGACGAAGACCAGCTTGGCGCCGCCGGTGGTGGAGAGGGGGGTGAGGGCGTGCTCGGTCGTGCCCCGGGCGGCCGCGCAGCTGATCTGGGAGGTGTCCAGCCAGCCCAGCTTCCACTTGTGCCAGCCGAGGAAGTCGTTGTTGGCCCCCCAGTCCTCGCTCATGATGTCCCAGTGGCCGACCGCGCCCCCGCCCTCCTGGGTGTAGAGGTCGGGCAGGCCGAAGACATGGCCGTTCTCGTGGGGGAGGACGCGGTAGCCGGTGCGGTCGTAGGAGCCGGAGCCGTCGTCCTGGCGGGAGTAGACGAAGGACGCGTTGGCGACGGGGACGCCGTCGGCGACCGGGGCGTCGGTGTTGCCCGCGAAGGTCACCGACAGGACCGTGTCCAGGGCGGAAGGGCCCGCGTTGGGGGTGACCAGGACGTTGAGGAGGTCGTAGGAGCGGAAGTCGACCCTGGGGTCGGCCGAGGTGATGATGTCCTGGACCAGGCGGCGGTAGCCGGGGTCGAAGGGGGCGCCGCGCTCTATGCCGTACTCGGCGAACGGCTTCGGCATCCGCAGCCAGCCGGTGATCGGCGCCTCGGGGCGGTAGTCGAGCCGGCCGTAGCTGGCGGTGCGGAACCAGTGCTGGGTCTGGGGGAAGAACTCCCGGAAGCGCTCGAGGGCGGGTCCCTCGCCGGGCGCGTCGGAGAAGTCGATCATCAGGGTGAGGGCGCGGACCGTGCCCGTGGAGGGGGAGTAGCCGGCCGGCGTCGGGACGCCCTCCGACATCTGGACCTCGGCGCCGCCGTTGATCATGCAGGGCGCGAGGGCCGAGGAGCGCGCCAGCGCCGCGGGACCCGGGCCGGATGCCGTACCGCCGAGCGTCAGGCGGCCGGCGCCCGCGGAGGTGCTGACCGCGAGGGTCAGGGCCGTCACGGAGGCGAGGGCGGCGGCGCGGCGCGGGCGTATGCGGCTGGTCGGCTGCGGCTGCATGCGGGGGCCCTTCGGTCTCCGGGCAGCCACCGGTCACCGGCTGCACCCTTTCGATCACCCTGTGCCGGGGGATCGGGGTGCGCTCGCTGGAAGAGACCGATCGTGCGATTCCCGCTCCGATGTTTGTGACTCAGGTCACATGAAATCTCTCGAGAGTCGGGAAATAAGCGGGGAGCCCATCCCCGTTTAATCGTGCGTACGGCGAAACGGGGATCCAGTCCCCGGATCGGATCCAGGGGTCACCGCCCCAGGGGCTTCGAGGGGTCACCGCCCCAGGGTCCAGTCGCCGGACACCCCGGCGGGGCGCGAGCCCCGACCGGACAGAGAACGAACGAGCACCGACCGAGTACCGACCGAGTACGAACCGAACCGATCCGACCGAGGAGTACGCCGTGACGACGACCGCCGCCACCCCAGTGCGCCGCCCGGCGATGCGGCTGCGTGCCGACGCCCTGCGCAACCGGGAGCGGATCGTCTCCGCCGCCCGCGAGATGTTCGTCGAGTTCGGCCCCGACGTGCCGCTCGACGAGATCGCCCGCCGGGCCGGCGTCGGCAACGCCACGGTGTACCGCAACTTCCCCGACCGCGACGCCCTGGTGCGCGAGGTCGTCTGCTCCGTCATGGACCGTACGGTCGCGGCGGCCGAGGACGCGCTCGCGGAGACCGGGGACGCCTTCGAGGCACTGGAGCGCTTCACGCACACGGCCGCGGACGAGCGGATCAGCGCGTTGTGCCCCATGATCCAGAGCACCTTCGACCAGAACCACCCGGACCTGGAGGCCTCGCGCCTGCGGTGCGAGGAACTCGTCGAGGCGATCATGGACCGCGCCAAGGAGGCCGGCCAGCTCAGGCCCGATGTGGGCTTCGGCGACCTGATGGTCGCGGTGGCCCAGCTCAGCAGGCCCCCGGCCGGTGCCGCGTGCCTGGAGGTCGACCGGTTCGTCCACCGCCATCTTCAGCTGTTCCTCGACGGGCTGCGGGCTCCGGCCCGCTCCACCCTGCCGGGGAAGGCTCTGACCATGGAGGACCTGCGCAAGGCCTGACCGATCAGTTCAGCGCTCCACTCCAGTCATCACTCAGGCACCACGCATAACGAGCTCGCGGCGACCGGCCGCCGAGCCGTCCCCGACCACGCCCTTTTCACCGGACACGTCGGCCTGACACGTCCGCTCGATACGACCCGATTCTTCCGTCACGAAGTCCCGAAGTGGGTACCTCCATGTCTGAAACAGCTTCCAAGGCCGCCTCCCCGGCCTCCCTCGCGCCCGATCCGGGTCGCTGGAAGGCTCTTGTCTTCATCGCTCTGGCGCAGTTGATGGTCGTGCTGGACGCGACGATCGTGAATATCGCGTTGCCGTCGGC
>NZ_JBVJGZ010000032.1:0-84132 GCF_055587025.1 Streptomyces sp. NPDC048600
TCGTGTCCGGCGTCGTCGGTGAATACGGCTTCCGTGTCGGACTTCAAGGTCATCTCTCCACGCTGGCTGAGGTCGCCCCACCCCCCCCCCCCCCCCCCCCTCCCCTCCCCCCCCCCCACCCCCCCCCCCCCCCCCCCCCCCAAAACCCCCCCCCCCCCCCCCCACCCCCCCCCCCCCCCCCAACGCCCCGTCTCTCAGGGGCGCGAGGCTGTGTCGATCTGCGGCTACCGCCGCGCGTGCGCGACAAGCCACGACGAAGCCGCAGCCGGAAAACGCGCGGTCACCCGCGTGGAACGCTTACGCGTCCTTCGACTCCTCGGCGGAAGCCTCGGCGGCGTCGTCGGCCTTGGTCTCCTCGACCTTGGCCGTCTCGGCCTCCTTGACCGCACGCTTCGTGGCGGCCTCGGCCTCACCCACGGCGTTCTGCTGCACCGTCAGCGCCTCGACCAGCTCGATGACAGCCATGGGCGCGTTGTCGCCACGACGGTTACCGATCTTGGTGATGCGGGTGTAGCCACCGGGACGGTTCTCGTACCGCGGGCCGATCTCGGTGAAGAGCGTGTGGACGACGCTCTTGTCCGTGATGACCTGGAGCACCTGACGGCGGTTGTGAAGGTCGCCCTTCTTCGCCTTGGTGACCAGACGCTCGGCGTACGGACGCAGGCGGCGGGCCTTCGCCTCGGTGGTGGTGATGCGGCCGTGCTCGAAGAGCGCCTTCGCGAGGTTCGCGAGGAGCAGCTTCTCGTGCGCGGCGCTGCCGCCCAGACGGGCACCCTTGGTGGGCTTCGGCATATCAATCTCCTGTGTGTCTGCCCCGGCCGTATGAGGTACCGAAGTCAGTATCCGAGCGGGCGGATGCCCGTCGAAGATCCGGGAGCAGTCCCGAAGGGACGCTCCCGGAAGGGGCGCGGGGAACTGCGCGACCAGCCACAACCGGCCCGCAGAAGCAGTACGGCCTCCCCGCGGAGCGCTTAGTACTGCTCGGTCTCGACGAAGCCCGCATCCGCGTCGTCGTCAGCGCCGAAGGCGTCCGCCGCAGCGGTCGGGTCGAACCCGGGAGGCGAGTCCTTGAGCGCCAGACCCATACCCGCCAGCTTCGCCTTGACCTCGTCGATGGACTTCGCACCGAAGTTGCGGATGTCCAGCAGGTCGGCCTCGGAACGCGCCACGAGCTCACCCACGGAGTGGATGCCCTCGCGCTTGAGGCAGTTGTAGGAGCGGACCGTGAGCTCCAGCTCCTCGATCGGCAGCGCCAGGTCGGCGGCAAGGGCGGCGTCCGTGGGGGACGGGCCCATGTCGATGCCCTCGGCGTCGATGTTCAGCTCGCGGGCGAGACCGAACAGCTCGACCAGGGTCTTACCGGCGGAGGCCATGGCGTCACGCGGACGCATCGCCTGCTTGGTCTCGACGTCGACGATCAGCTTGTCGAAGTCGGTGCGCTGCTCGACACGGGTCGCCTCGACCTTGTACGTGACCTTCAGCACCGGCGAGTAGATGGAGTCGACCGGGATACGGCCGATCTCCTGGCCCACCTGCTTGTTCTGCACGGCGGAGACGTAGCCGCGACCGCGCTCGACGGTCAGCTCCATCTCCAACTTGCCCTTGCCGTTGAGCGTGGCGAGGACGAGGTCGGGGTTGTGCACCTCGACACCGGCCGGGGGCGCGATGTCGGCGGCGGTGACCAGACCCGGGCCCTGCTTGCGCAGGTACATCACGACCGGCTCGTCGTGCTCCGAGGAGACGACCAGCTGCTTGATGTTGAGGATCAGGTCGGTGACGTCCTCCTTGACGCCCGGCACGGTGGTGAACTCGTGCAGCACGCCGTCGATCCGGATCGAGGTGACGGCGGCACCCGGGATCGAGGACAGGAGGGTACGGCGGAGGGAGTTGCCGAGGGTGTAACCGAAGCCCGGCTCCAGCGGCTCGATCACGAACCGGGAGCGGAATTCGTCGACGACCTCTTCGGTCAACGAGGGACGCTGAGCGATCAGCATGTGTGGATCAGATCCTTCTTTCGTGGACGCCCGCTATTTGACGCCCGACGGAACCGCACCCATGACGGATACGGGTACTGCAAGGGTACGGGCGGCACGACCCGAAGGAGCCGTACCGCCCGGCTGTCACATGTGGGGGACAACCCCCACACCCCCGGCCGAGAGGCCGGAACGCAGCAAGCCCTGAAGCGCGGTCGTCAGACGCGACGACGCTTCGGCGGGCGGCAGCCGTTGTGCGGGGTCGGGGTGACGTCCTGGATGGAGCCGACCTCGAGGCCCGTGGCCTGCAGGGAGCGGATCGCGGTCTCGCGACCGGAACCCGGGCCCTTCACGAACACGTCGACCTTGCGCATGCCGTGCTCCTGGGCGCGGCGGGCAGCCGACTCGGCGGCCATCTGCGCGGCGAACGGCGTGGACTTCCGGGAGCCCTTGAAGCCGACGTGGCCGGCGGAGGCCCAGGAGATCACGTTGCCGGACGGGTCCGTGATCGAGACGATCGTGTTGTTGAACGTGCTCTTGATGTGCGCGTGGCCGTGAGCGACGTTCTTCTTTTCCTTGCGGCGCACCTTCTTGGCAGCGCCCTGACGACCCTTGGGGGGCATCTATAACTCCTACGGGAGGTGGTCGGTCCTACAGCGAAGACCGCTGGACGGCGAGTCCGCTGCGGACTACTTCTTGCCCGGCTTCTTCTTGCCGGCGATGGCGCGACGCGGGCCCTTGCGGGTGCGGGCGTTGGTGCTGGTGCGCTGACCGCGGACGGGCAGGCCACGGCGGTGACGCAGACCCTGGTAGCAGCCGATCTCGACCTTGCGGCGGATGTCGGCCTGGATCTCGCGACGGAGGTCACCCTCGGTCTTGATGTTGTTGTCCACGTACTCGCGGATCGCGACGAGCTGCTCCTCGGAGAGGTCGCGAACGCGGGTGTTCGGGTCGACGCCGGTCGCAGCCAGCGTCGCCTGAGAAAGAGTCCGGCCGATGCCGAACACGTAGGTGAGGGCGACCTCCACGCGCTTGTCGCGCGGGATGTCAACACCGGAAACGCGTGCCATTCAATGGCTCCTGGTGATCTTCGGAGGTCTTCTGCAGAACCGGCTCCCAGCCGCCGTACCAGGTACGAACTGGGTCCCCGGCCTCCGAACCGGGGGTGTCAGACCGCACAGGGCCTGGGTTCTGCCTATGAACAAATTCAGCTCGCGTCGCGCGAAACTCTGCGATGGAGGTGCAGAGGGTGAGATCTGTGTGCGATCAGCCCTGGCGCTGCTTGTGGCGCGGGTTCTCGCAGATGATCATGACCCGGCCGTGACGGCGGATCACCCTGCACTTGTCGCAGATCTTCTTGACGCTCGGCTTGACCTTCATTGGGTGAGGCTCTCCGGGTCAGTTGCCGGCAGCCCCGCTCGCACGGGACCTGGGCAAGATCTACTTGTACCGGTAGACGATCCGGCCACGCGTCAGGTCGTACGGAGACAGCTCCACCACGACCCGGTCGTCAGGGAGGATGCGGATGTAGTGCATACGCATCTTGCCGCTGATGTGTGCCAGGACCTGGTGGCCGTTCTGGAGCTCGACCCTGAACATGGCGTTCGGCAGAGACTCGACGACAGTGCCCTCGATCTCGATGGCACCTTGCTTCTTGGCCACGCTTCGCCCTTCGAATCGACTACCTTGATCGACTCTTGTGCGAGAACGCGCGATGTCCTTCACCGTGAGGTGTTCCGCCGGAAGGCATGCAGACATGCGGGTACACAAGAGCCGACGAGTCAGTCTACGTCAGCGCACCCGGAAAGACGAATCGGGGAAGTCTGCCCCATGGGGGAGATCATTACTCAAGCGGGACCGGCCCCTTCGCGACAGCCGCCCTCACGGGCGGCCGACGGCGGGACACCTCCCCGGCCTCGATCGGCCGCGCCGGCTTCCGGCCGGCCTGAACGCCCCGGCCCGCGACCGGGCCGGGACAGACCGGGAAGACAGGACCGGGAAGACAGGACCGGGACTCAGGCCAGCGGGTCCGGCGCGGCCGTGATCCCGAACTCGGCCAGCTTGGCCCGGCCGCCGTCGGGGGCGGTCAGCACCAGCGGGCCCTGCTCGGTCAGGGCGACGGAGTGCTCCCAGTGCGAGGACCAGGTGCCGTCGGTCGTGATGACCGTCCAGTCGTCCTCCAGCACCTCGGTGCGCGGAGTGCCGAGGGACACCATCGGCTCGATGGCCAGGCAGAGGCCGGGCACCAGCTTCGGGCCCTTGCCGCGACGCCGGTCGACGTAGTTCAGCAGATGCGGGTCCATGTGCATCTCGGTGCCGATGCCGTGGCCGCCGTAGTCCTCGATGATCCCGTAGCGGCCGCCGCCGGCCTTCGGCTGACGGCGGATGTACGTCTCGATCGCCTTGGAGATGTCCACCAGCCGGTTGCCCTGCTTCATCGCGGCGATGCCCGCCCACATCGACTCCTCGGTCACCCGGGAGAGCTCGATCAGCTCCGGAGCGTGACCGGAGCCCACGAAGGCCGTGTAGGCGGCGTCACCGTGCCAGCCGTCGACGATCGCGCCGCAGTCGATGCTGATGATGTCGCCGTCCTTGAGGACGACCTCGTCGGAGGGGATGCCGTGGACGACGACCTCGTTGGCCGAGGTGCAGATCGTCGCGGGGAAGCCGCCGTAGCCGAGGAAGTTCGACTTGGCGCCGTGCTCGGCGAGGACCTTGCGGGCGACCTCGTCCAGGTCCTTGGTGGTGGCTCCCGGCACGGCCGCCTCACGCGTCGCCGCGTGGATGGCCGCGACGACCAGGCCCGCCGCGCGCATCTTGGCGATCTGCTCGGGGGACTTGATCTGCACCATGGGAGGCGGGGCCTTTCTGTCGGCGTACGGGCGCTTTCAACGATACGAGGTGAGGGGCGAAGGCTGTATTCGGTCCGCCCGCCGGCGGAGCGAAGGCCCGTCGGCGGGGGGGCCGCTCGCGCCCGCGCGGCACGGCCGTACGCCGGTACGGCCCGCCGCCCCCTCGGGCGCGCCGCAGCCGCGGCCCCCGTCGAAGGGGACCGCGGCTGCGGAAGAGAACCTCTACGCGTCCTCGCGCTTGAGCGCGCTCAGCGCGCGCTCGGTGACCTCGTCGACCGGACCCATGGCCTCGATCGTCACGACCAGGCCCTGCGACTTGTAGTAGTCGATGATCGGCTCGGTCTGGGTGTGGTAGACCTCGAGGCGGTTGCGGACCGTGCCCTCGGTGTCGTCGTCGCGCTGGTACAGCTCGCCGCCGCAGACGTCACAGACGCCGTCCTTGGCGGGCTTCTTGTACGTCACGTGGAAGACGTGCGCGGAGTCGTTGCGGCAGATGCGCCGGCCGGCGATCCGCTTGACGACCTCCTCCTCGGGGGCCTCCAGGTCCAGCACCGCGTCCAGCTTGATGCCCTCGGTCTTCAGCAGCTCGTCCAGCGCCTCGGCCTGCGAGACGTTGCGCGGGAAGCCGTCGAGGAGGAAACCGTTCTCGGCGTCGGGCTGCTCCATGCGGTCCTTGGCCATGGCGATGGTGACCTCGTCGGGGACGAGGTTGCCGGCGTCCATGTAGGACTTCGCGAGCTTGCCGAGGTCGGTCTGCCGGCTGATGTTGGCGCGGAACAGGTCGCCCGTGGAGATGTGCGGTACTCGCAGCTTCTCGGCGAGACGAGTGGCCTGCGTACCCTTACCCGCGCCCGGCGGCCCGACGAGGACGATTCGCATCAGCGGAGGAACCCTTCGTAATTGCGCTGCTGGAGCTGGCTCTCGATCTGCTTCACCGTCTCAAGACCGACACCCACGATGATCAGGATGCTGGTCCCGCCGAAGGGGAAGTTCTGGTTCGCCCCAAAACCAACCAACGCCATCGTCGGCACGAGAGCAATCAGACCCAAGTACAGCGAGCCCGGCCAGGTGATCCGGTTGAGCACGTACGAAAGGTACTCAGCGGTCGGTCGGCCAGCCCGGATGCCCGGGATGAAGCCACCATACTTCTTCATGTTGTCGGCTACTTCCTCGGGGTTGAAGGTGATAGCCACGTAGAAGAAGGCGAAGAACACGATGAGCAAGAAGTACGTCGTGATGTAAATCGGGTGGTCACCTGTGACGAGGTTCGCCTCGATCCAGGTTTTCCAGCCGGAAGTGCTGTTCGAGAACTGCGCGATCAGGGCCGGAATGTAGAGCAGCGAAGAAGCGAAGATGACGGGAATCACACCCGCCTGGTTCACCTTCAACGGGATGTACGTGGACGTACCGCCGTAGGCGCGGCGACCGATCATGCGCTTCGCGTACTGCACCGGAATGCGGCGCTGCGCCTGCTCGACGAAGACGACCAGGCCGACCATGACCAGGCCGACGAGAATGACGGTGCCGAATTCGATCCAGCCGTCCGCGAGGTCGCCCTGCTCCTTGATGGCCCACAGGGCCGAGGGGAAGGTCGCGGCGATCGAGATGAACATCAGGATGGACATGCCGTTGCCGATGCCGCGGTCGGTGACGAGCTCACCGAGCCACATGACGACGGCCGTACCGGCGGTCATGGTGATGACCATCGTGATGGTGATGAAGATCGACTGGTCCGGCACGATCGAGCTGGCCTGCGGGCAGCCGCTGAACAGCGCGCCGCTGCGGGCGGTGGCGACCAGACCGGTGCCCTGGAGGATGGCCAGCGCCACCGTCAGGTAACGGGTGTACTGCGTGATCTTCGCGGTACCGGCCTGCCCCTCCTTCTTGAGGGCTTCCAGGCGCGGGATCACCACGGTCAGCAGCTGCAGGATGATGCTCGCCGTGATGTACGGCATGATCCCCAGCGCGAAGACCGTGATCTGGAGCAGGGCACCACCGCTGAACATGTTGACCAGACCGAACAGGCCCTGGTTGCCGGATGCCTGGTCCACACACGCCTGCACGGCGCGGTAGTCGACACCGGGGATCGGTACGTGCGTACCGACCCGGTAGACCACGATGATGCCGAGCGTGAAGAGGAGCTTCTTGCGCAGGTCGGGCGTCTTGAACGCCCGGGCGAACGCGGTGAGCACGGTGCCTCCTGCGACCCCCGCGCCAGTGCGTCAAGGGTGACGGTCTTGAGGTTCGACGAATACGTAACGGTCAACTGCCGCTGAAGGTGCCCCGGGTGGGGAACCCCATGAAAGTTGGCAGTGCAGGCCACCTTACCGGCGAGACTGCCACCCTAGGAACGACCAACCGGGGATACCCCATTTGTAGGGGTATCCCCGGTCGGGATCGCTCAAGTCATCGAGACGCCTGACGGAATCAGACGAGCTCGGTGACGGTACCGCCGGCGGCGGTGATCTTCTCCTTGGCGGAGCCGGAGACGGCGTCGACCGTCACCTGCAGCGCCACGGAGATCTCGCCCTGGCCGAGGACCTTGACGAGGCTGTTCTTGCGAACGGCACCCTTGGCCACGAGACCCTCGACGGTGACCTCGCCACCCTCCGGGTACAGCGCGGCCAGCTTGTCGAGGTTCACGACCTGGAACTCGGTCTTGAACGGGTTCTTGAAGCCCTTCAGCTTCGGGAGACGCATGTGGAGGGGCATCTGGCCACCCTCGAAGCGCTCCGGAACCTGGTAGCGGGCCTTGGTGCCCTTGGTACCACGACCGGCCGTCTTACCCTTCGACGCCTCACCACGACCGACACGGGTCTTGGCGGTCTTGGCGCCCGGGGCGGGACGGAGGTTGTGGATCTTGAGCGGGTTGTTCTCCGCCATGATCAGTCGACCTCCTCGACCGTCACGAGGTGACGGACATGGCGAACCATGCCGCGGAACTCGGGGCGGTCCTCCTTGACGACCTGCGTGTTGATGCCCTTGAGACCAAGGGACCGCAGGGTGTCACGGTGGTTCTGCTTGCTGCCGATGTACGACTTCACCTGCGTGATCTTGAGCTGCGCCATTACGCACCAGCCCCGGCACGCGCACGGAGAAGGGCCGCGGGGGCGACGTCCTCGAGCGGCAGACCGCGGCGGGCCGCGATCTCCTCGGGACGCTGCAGGCCCTTCAGGGCCTCCACGGTCGCGTGCACGATGTTGATCGCGTTGTCGGAGCCGAGCGACTTCGACAGCACGTCGTGGATACCGGCGCACTCGAGCACGGCACGCACCGGGCCACCGGCGATAACGCCGGTACCGGGGGACGCGGGCTTGAGCAGCACGACGCCGGCAGCCTTCTCACCCTGGATGGGGTGGGGGATGGTGCCCTGGATGCGGGGGACCTTGAAGAAGTGCTTCTTGGCCTCCTCAACGCCCTTGGCGATGGCGGCCGGCACCTCCTTGGCCTTGCCGTAACCGACACCCACGGTGCCGTCACCGTCGCCCACCACGACCAGCGCGGTGAAGCTGAAGCGACGACCACCCTTCACAACCTTGGCGACACGGTTGATCGCGACAACGCGCTCAACGTAAGCGGTCTTCTCGGCGGCAGCTGCGCCGCCGTCACGGCCCTTCCGGTCCCGCCGCTCGCCGCCACCGGCACCGCCACCGCGGCGCTGGGGTCCAGCCATTGGAATTACCTCTCTCTTTTTCCGCTAGCTACGGAAGCGGCTCAGAACTTGAGCCCGGCCTCGCGGGCGGCGTCCGCCAGGGCGGCGATGCGCCCGGCGTACTGGTTGCCGCCACGGTCGAACACGACAGCCTCGACACCGGCGGCCTTGGCACGCTCGGCGACCAGGGCGCCGACCTGCTTGGCCTGCGCGGACTTGTCGCCCTCGCCACCGCGGATCGACGAGTCCAGAGTGGACGCCGAAGCCAGGGTGTGGCCCTTGAGGTCGTCGATCACCTGCGCCACGATGTGGCGGTTCGAGCGGGTCACGACGAGACGGGGACGCTCCTCCGTACCGTTGATCCGCTTGCGGATCCGCAGGTGGCGGCGCTTGATCGAGGCGCGCTTGTAGGCGTCGCCCTTCAGGATCTTCTGCCCGTATGCCATGGCTTACTTACCCGCCTTTCCGACCTTGCGGCGGATGACTTCGCCCTCGTACTTGACGCCCTTGGCCTTGTACGGGTCGGGCTTGCGCAGCTTGCGGATGTTGGCCGCGACCTCGCCGACCTTCTGCTTGTCGATGCCCTCGACCGAGAAACGGGTCGGAGCCTCGACCTTGAAGGTGATGCCCTCGGGGGCCTCGATGAGGATCGGGTGGCTGTAACCGAGCGCGAACTCGAGGTTCGCGCCCTTGGCGGTCACGCGGTAACCGACACCGCTGATCTCGAGCTTCTTCACGTAACCCTGGGTCACGCCGGTGATCATGTTCGCCACCAGCGTGCGGGAGAGGCCGTGCAGGGCCTTGCTCTGACGCTCGTCGTTGGGGCGGGTCACCTGGACGGTGCCGTCTTCGCCCTTGGCGATCTCGATCGGCGCCACGACGGTGTGGGTCAGTTCGCCCTTGGGGCCCTTGACCTTGACCGTACGGCCGTCGATGGTGACGTCCACGCCGGCGGGAACCGCGATGGGGAGCTTGCCGATACGCGACATAGCTGTTTCCTCCGTTCCCTTCTGCTACCAGACGTAGGCGAGGACTTCCCCACCCACGCCCTTCTTGCCGGCCTGCTTGTCGGTGAGGAGCCCGTGGGACGTGGAGATGATCGCCACGCCGAGGCCGCCGAGCACCTTCGGCAGGTTGGTGGACTTCGCGTAGACCCGGAGACCGGGCTTGGAGATCCGCTTGATGCCCGCGATGGAGCGCTCACGGTTCGGGCCGAACTTCAGCTCGAGGACGAGGTTCTTGCCGACCTCGGCGTCCTCGACCTTCCAGCCCGTGATGAAGCCCTCCTGCTGGAGGATCTCCGCGATGTGAGACTTGATCTTCGAGTGCGGCATCGCCACGGAGTCGTGGTAAGCCGAGTTCGCGTTACGCAGACGGGTCAGCATGTCTGCGATCGGATCAGTCATGGTCATGAATTGGCCTGTGGCCTTTCTCGCCGGGGTTTCCTATATGCGCCATCCCTCTCCCCATACCTGGACGGGACGGGTGCGGCGCGGGGACCTACGGCGTAGTAAGTCGTTCAGGGCGGCAGAGGCCCAACCCTCCTAGCCTAAGGCATACGAGGAGGAGCCTCTGCCGTCCCGGTTGCTTACCGAGAGGTCCAGGAATCCCTTATTACGGGGATTACCAGGAGCTCTTGGTCACGCCCGGCAGCTCGCCACGGTGAGCCATCTCACGAAGGCACACGCGGCACAGGCCGAACTTGCGGTACACGGAGTGCGGACGGCCGCAGCGCTGGCAGCGCGTGTAGCCACGCACACCGAACTTGGGCTTGCGAGCAGCCTTAGCGATCAGAGCCTTCTTCGCCATCTCGCTCACGCCTCCTTGAAGGGGAAGCCGAGGTGACGAAGGAGCGCGCGGCCCTCAGCGTCGTTGGTCGCCGTGGTGACCACGGTGATGTCCATACCCCGGACGCGGTCGATCTTGTCCTGGTCGATCTCGTGGAACATGACCTGCTCCGTGAGACCGAAGGTGTAGTTGCCACGGCCGTCGAACTGCTTGGGGGACAGGCCGCGGAAGTCGCGGATGCGCGGCAGCGCGAGCGACAGGGTGCGGTCCAGGAACTCCCACATGCGGTCGCCACGGAGCGTGACGTGGGCACCGATCGGCTGGCCCTCACGCAGCTTGAACTGCGCGATGGACTTACGGGCCTTGGTGACCTGCGGCTTCTGGCCGGTGATCGTGGTGAGGTCGCGGATGGCGCCATCGATCAGCTTGGAGTCGCGGGCGGCGTCGCCCACACCCATGTTGACCACGATCTTGACGAGGCCGGGGATCTGCATGACGTTCTCGTACTTGAACTCGTCACGCAGCTTGCCCGCGATCTCCTCGCGGTACTTCGTCTTCAGACGCGGAGTGGTGGTGGTAGCCATCAGATGTCCTCACCCGTCCGCTTGGCAACGCGGATCTTGTTGCCCTCTTCGTCGAAGCGGTAGCCGACACGCGTGACGACCTTGTTGCCGTCCTTCTCAACGACCAGCTGGACGTTGGAGACGTGGATCGGCGCCTCGGTGGTCACGATGCCGCCGGCCTGGGAACCGCGAGCGGTCGGACCGGCCTTCGTGTGCTTCTTGACCCGGTTGACACCCTCGACCAGGACACGGTCCTCGCGGGGGTAGGCCGCGATGACCTTGCCCTGCTTGCCCTTGTCCTTGCCGGTGATGACCTGGACCAGGTCGCCCTTCTTGATCTTCATGCTTACAGCACCTCCGGCGCGAGCGAGATGATCTTCATGAACTTCTTCTCGCGCAGCTCACGGCCGACCGGGCCGAAGATGCGGGTGCCGCGAGGGTCGCCGTCGTTCTTCAGAATGACGGCGGCGTTCTCGTCGAAGCGGATGTACGAGCCGTCCGGACGACGGCGCTCCTTGACGGTGCGCACGACGACAGCCTTGACGACGTCGCCCTTCTTCACGTTGCCACCGGGGATCGCGTCCTTGACGGTGGCGACGATGACGTCACCGATGCCCGCGTAGCGGCGACCGGAGCCACCGAGCACACGGATGCAAAGGATCTCCTTCGCACCAGTGTTGTCGGCGACACGAAGTCGCGACTCCTGCTGGATCACGTCTATCTCCTGATCGTCTGCCGGTTCCCCGGGGGCCACTCAGAGAGTGGCCCCCGGAGCCTGGCGGAACTGTCCTGCGGGGATGCCCGCAGGAATACCTTGCTTGAGAAATTCCCTTACGGGAATTACTTCGCCTTCTCGAGGATCTCGACGACGCGCCAGCGCTTCGTCGCGGACAGCGGCCGGGTCTCCATCAGGAGGACACGGTCGCCGACACCCGCGGCGTTCTGCTCGTCGTGCGCCTTGAGCTTGTTGGTACGGCGGATGACCTTGCCGTACAGCGCGTGCTTGACGCGGTCCTCGACGGCGACGACGACGGTCTTGTCCATCTTGTCGCTGACGACGAGACCCTCACGGGTCTTGCGGTAGCCGCGCGCCTCGGTGTTCTCAGTCACGTTCTTCTCGCTCATCAGGCGTTCTCCACCGTTTCGATGCCCAGCTCACGCTCGCGCATCAGGGTGTAGATCCGCGCGATGTCCTTGCGGACCGCCTTCAGACGGCCGTGGTTCTCGAGCTGACCCGTGGCCGCCTGGAAGCGGAGGTTGAACAGCTCTTCCTTGGCCTCGCGGAGCTTCGCCAGAAGCTCCTCGTTGCCCAGCTCGCGCAGCTCGGACGCCTTGGTACCGGCCGACATCACGCTTCACCTGCCTCGCGCTTGACGATCCGGCACTTCATCGGCAGCTTGTGGGCCGCACGAGTCAGCGCCTCACGGGCGATCTTCTCGTTGGGGTACGACAGCTCGAACATCACACGTCCGGGCTTGACGTTGGCGATCCACCACTCCGGCGAACCCTTACCGGAACCCATGCGGGTCTCGGCCGGCTTCTTGGTGAGGGGACGGTCCGGGTAGATGTTGATCCAGACCTTGCCGCCACGCTTGATGTGGCGGGTCATCGCGATACGAGCCGCCTCGATCTGGCGGTTCGTCACGTAGGCCGGGGTCAGCGCCTGGATGCCGTACTCGCCGAACGCAACCTGCGTTCCACCCTTGGACATACCGCTGCGCTTCGGGTGGTGCTGCTTGCGGTGCTTGACCCTACGGGGGATCAGCATGACGGTCAGGCCTCCGTTCCGGTGCTCTCAGCAGCCGGAGCGGCAGCGGCCTCGGCCTGGGGGGCCTCGGCAGCAGGAGCCTGCTGCGGCTTGCGACCGCGTCGCTCGCCACCACGGCCACCACGGGCCGGGCGGTCGGCGCCACCGCGGGCCGGGCGGTTACCCGCACGGGCGGCAGCGTTCTCGGCGCGGACCTCGGCGATGTTCTTGACGTCGCCCTTGTAGATCCAGACCTTCACGCCGATGCGGCCGAAGGTCGTCTTGGCCTCGAAGAAGCCGTAGTCCACGTTCGCGCGGAGCGTGTGCAGGGGCACACGGCCCTCGCGGTAGAACTCCGAGCGGGACATCTCGGCGCCGCCGAGGCGGCCACCGCACTGGATCTTGATGCCCTTGGCGCCCGCCTTCATGGCCGACTGCATGCTCTTACGCATGGCGCGGCGGAAGGAGACACGGGAGGACAGCTGCTCGGCGACGGCCTGAGCAACCAGCTGAGCGTCCGTCTCGGGGTTCTTGACCTCGAGGATGTTCAGCTGGACCTGCTTGCCCGTCAGCTTCTCCAGCTGACCGCGGATCTTGTCGGCCTCCGCACCGCGGCGGCCGATGACGATGCCCGGACGCGCGGTGTGGATGTCCACGCGGACACGGTCACGGGTGCGCTCGATCTCAACCTTCGAGATGCCGGCCCGCTCCATGCCGGACGTCAGCATCCGACGGATGGCGACGTCTTCCTTGACGTAGTCCTTGTACAGCTTGTCGGCGTACCAACGCGACTTGAAGTCGGTCGTGACACCGAGCCGGAACCCATGCGGGTTTACCTTCTGGCCCATTACCGGGTTCCTTCCTTGCTGCTGACGACCACAGTGATGTGGCTGGTCCGCTTGCGGATCCGGTAGGCACGGCCCTGGGCGCGCGGCCGGAACCGCTTCAGGGTCGGGCCCTCGTCGACGTACGCCTCGCTGATGACCAGCGAGGAGGCGTCCGTGTGGTCGTAGTTGTGCGCGGCGTTGGCAATGGCGCTGTCGAGCACCTTGCCGACCGGCACGGAGGCTGCCTGCGGAGCGAATCGCAGAACAGCCTGGGCCTCCGTGGCGTCCATGCCACGGATGAGGTCCACCACGCGGCGGGCCTTCATGGGCGTGACGCGGATGTACCGCGCCTGGGCCCTGGCTTCCATGGTTGTCCCTTCAGTTACTTACGTGTCTGAGTGCGATCCGCTGCTAGCGGCGCTTCGACTTGCGGTCGTCCTTGACGTGACCCCGGAAGGTGCGCGTCGGCGAGAACTCGCCGAGCTTGTGGCCGACCATCGACTCGGTGACGAACACCGGGATGTGGGTCTTGCCGTTGTGCACCGCCAGCGTGTGGCCCAGCATGGCCGGCACGATCATGGAGCGACGGGACCAGGTCTTGATGACGTTCTTGGTGCCGGCTTCGTTCTGGGCGTCCACCTTCTTCATCAGGTGGTCGTCGACGAAGGGCCCCTTCTTCAAGCTACGAGGCATCTCAACCCGTCCTTAGCGCTTCTTGTTCGTCTTGCGGCGGCGGACGATGTACTTGTTCGACGCCTTCTTGGGCGAACGAGTACGGCCTTCCTTCTTGCCCCACGGGCTGACCGGGTGGCGACCACCGGAGGTCTTGCCCTCACCACCACCGTGCGGGTGGTCGACCGGGTTCATGACCACACCACGGACGGTCGGGCGAACGCCCAGCCACCGCTTACGGCCGGCCTTGCCCCAGTTGATGTTGCTCTGCTCGGCGTTGCCGACCTCGCCGACGGTGGCGCGGCAGCGCACGTCGACCAGGCGGATCTCACCGGAGGGCATGCGGAGGTGAGCCATCTGGCCCTCCTTCGCGAGCAGCTGCACGGAGGCACCGGCGGAGCGGGCGAACTTCGCGCCGCCACCGGGACGAAGCTCCACGGAGTGGATCGTCGTACCGACCGGGATGTTGCGCAGCGCCAGGTTGTTGCCGGGCTTGATGTCGGCCGTGGGGCCGTTCTCGATCCGGTCGCCCTGGTTCAGGCCCTTGGGGGCCAGGATGTAGCGCTTCTCGCCGTCCACGTAGTGGAGGAGCGCGATGCGCGCGGTGCGGTTGGGGTCGTACTCGATGTGAGCGACCTTCGCCGGCACGCCGTCCTTGTCGTGACGACGGAAGTCGATCACGCGGTAGGCGCGCTTGTGGCCACCACCCTGGTGGCGGACGGTCACGCGACCGGAGTTGTTACGGCCACCCTTGCTGTGCAGGGGGCGAACCAGCGACTTCTCCGGCGTGGACCGCGTGACCTCGACGAAGTCGGCGACGCTGGCGCCACGACGGCCCGGCGTAGTCGGCTTGTACTTGCGGATTCCCATTTCTCAGTCCTCGTCCGATATCGGACGATCCGGACCGCCCTCAGGCGGTCGGACCGCCGAAGATGTCGATACGGTCGCCCTCGGCGAGGGTCACGATCGCGCGCTTGGTGGCGGCGCGCTGACCGAAACCGGTCTTGGTGCGCTTCCGCTTGCCGATGCGGTTGATCGTGTTGACCCCGGTGACCTTGACCTCGAAGACCGCCTCGACGGCCTGCTTGATCTGGGTCTTGTTGGAGCGCGGGTCGACGATGAACGTGTACTTGTTCTCGTCCAGGAGCGCGTAGCTCTTCTCGGAGACCACCGGGCGGACCAGCACGTCACGGGGGTCCGTGTACGACTTGCTGACCGGGGTGACGACCGTGTTCTTGCCCTCGGCGGCGTGACGACGCGCCTTGGCGACGCGCGCGGCCTTGGCGGCCTTGGCGGCCTTGGAGGCGATGCTCGGGTGACGCGTAGCCATCAGGCGTCACTCCCTTCGGTGTCGTTGGCCTTGTTCGGGCCGGACACGAAGGACTCCAGGGCGGCCTGGGTGAAGACCACGTCGTCCGAGACGATCACGTCGTACGTGTTCAGCTGGCCCGGCTCCAGGATGTGGACCTGGGGCAGGTTGCGGGCGGACAGCCACGCGGCCTCGTCGGCGCGCTCGACGACCAGGAGCACGTTCTTGCGCTCCGAGATCTTGCCGAACAGCGTGCGAGCGGCCTTCGTGGAGGGGGTCTCGCCCTCGATCACGCCGGTGACGACGTGAATGCGGTTGTGGCGGGCCCGGTCGGTGAGGGCGTGGCGCAGGGCCGCGGCCTTCATCTTCTTCGGGGTCCGCTGCGAGTAGTCACGCGGCTGGGGGCCGTGGACGACGCCACCGCCGGCGAACTGCGGCGCACGCGTCGAGCCCTGGCGCGCACGGCCGGTGCCCTTCTGGCGGTAAGGCTTGCGACCGCCACCACGGACTTCACCGCGGGTCTTGGTCTTGTGGGTGCCCTGACGGGCAGCCGCGTTCTGCGCGACGACGACCTGGTGGATCAGCGGGATGCTGACCTTCTCCACGCCGAAGAACTCCGCGGGGAGCTCGACGCTACCGGTCTTCTCGCCCGCGGGCGAAAGGATGTCAACAGTGCTCATCGGTTACCTCAGGCCCCCTTGGCCGCGGTGCGGACCAGGACGAGGCCGCCGTTCGGACCAGGAACCGCGCCCTTGATGAGCAGCAGACCCTTCTCCGCGTCAACGGCGTGGACGGTCAGGTTCTGGGTGGTGACCCGCTCGTTGCCCATGCGACCCGCCATGCGGAGGCCCTTGAACACGCGGCCCGGGGTGGCGCAGCCACCGATGGAACCGGGCGAGCGGTGCTTGCGCTGGGTGCCGTGTCCGGCGCCGAGGCCCTTGAAGTTGTGACGCTTCATGACACCGGCGAAACCCTTGCCCTTGCTCTTGCCGGTCACGTCGACCTTGACGCCGGCCTCGAAGACCTCGGCGGTGACTTCCTGACCGAGCGTGTACTCGGAGGCGTCGGCCGTACGGATCTCGACGAGGTGGCGACGGGGGGTGACATCGGCCTTGGCGAAGTGGCCCTTGAGGGGCTTGTTCACCTTGCGCGGGTCGATCTCGCCGAACGCGATCTGGACGGACTCGTAGCCGTCGACGTCGTTCGTGCGGACCTGGGTGACGACGTTGGGGCCGGCCTTGACGACGGTGACCGGAACAACGCGGTTGTTCTCGTCCCACACCTGCGTCATGCCGAGCTTCTCGCCCAGGATGCCCTTGATCTGCTTAGCCATTCTCAGATCACCGACCCTCAGAGCTTGATCTCGATGTCGACACCGGCCGGGAGGTCGAGTCGCATCAGGGAGTCAACGGTCTTGGGGGTGGGGTCGAGAATGTCGATCAGGCGCTTGTGCGTGCGCATCTCGAAGTGCTCGCGCGAGTCCTTGTACTTGTGCGGCGACTTGATGACGCAGTACACGTTCTTCTCAGTGGGCAGCGGCACCGGGCCCGCGACCGACGCACCAGTGCGGGTCACCGTCTCGACGATCTTCTTCGCCGAGGAGTCGATGACCTCGTGGTCGTAGGCCTTGAGCCGGATGCGGATCTTCTGTCCCGCCATGGCTACTCAGTAGTCCTTTGTCTCGTACGCTCCGGAACCCGGCGTTCCTGGTCCCGCTCCTCCGACCCACGCGGTCGGGCGTGTCGCGCTCCCGCTGACAAAGATGCCCCTTGTTCGAACATCCCTGCGGGAATGCACACGGCCCTACCGGAACCGCAAGCCGAGGGCGGAAGGCCCACCGGGTGCCTGGCCGGTGCCGCACAGCACTTCCCGAAAGATTCCCGTACGTCCGCCCCAGTGCTGCCGTGTGGCAGTTAGGGCGACGAGTACTGTGGGACTCGCTTCCGGTCCTCCCGGCGGGAGGCGCGCAGCATCAACACTCGACCGAGCAACTCCGACAGTCTGCCATACGGGGCACGTCGGGCGCCAATCGGGCCGGAGAGAATACCCCGAGAGTGACGCAGGTCAAACACAAGGTCGCCTCGGGACGGCTCGGCCCCGTCACCGCGAACACCCTTGACGCCGCTGGGCCGTGACGCCCGAAGGCTCTCTCTGTACACGCGACCGCGGCGACTGTTGGATCACTCCATGGGAAGATCCACCGCCTGGACCCGCCGCTGCGCCACGGCCGCCCTGGTCTCCGGCGCCGTCGCCGCCCTGCTGCCCCTGCTGCGGTACGGCGCCCCGGTCCCCCGCTGGGACGTGATCGTCGCGCTCGCCGCGGCCCTGCTGTGCGGACTGGGGTGGGTGCTGGCCACCGTACGCGCGCCGATGACCGGCCCGCCGCCGAACGGGCAGGACGCCTGCCCCGTGCCCGGGGTGATCCCCCGCAGGCGCCTCGCCCTGTTCGGCCCCGGTCTGGCGGTGGCTCTCGCCCTTTACGCCCTGCTCAGCGCACAGTTGCTCGCCTGGCAGCCGGACGGCGGGCAGTCCCGGACGCTCGCCGCGATCCAGGACGCCGGGGCGCGGGTGTCGCGGGCGACGATCGCCGAGGTCGGCAGCGAGGAGGCCACCGGCGTCAAGCCGGTGAAGAACGGACCCTCGTACTGGTACGCGTCCTTCACCGCAAGGCTGACGGACGGCACCCTGCTGCGTGTGGACCGGGGCATCGTGCTGTCCGCGCCGTACCCCGGTGACCAGGTGGACATCCTGCATGCCCCCGGCCGGCCCCGGCTGGGCGGCTGGGTGGACGACAGCTCCGACGTCCACGCGTACCAGCGGATCTGGGGTCCCCCGCTCGCCGTCGGGCCCGGCTTCCTGATGGCCGCCCTCGGCGGCGGCGCCCTGCTGTGGGTGGCCCGCCTCGTCCTGTCGCAGCGTGGGGCGCGACGGCTGCTGCGGGAGGACGCGGCGTCGGGCCGGGTGCACGCGGTCCTGGTGAACGGGCTGACGGCGGTGCGAGCCGAGCACACCACGGTCGGCTCCCGCGCGGGGACCACCAGGACCGGCACGACCCTGTCCCTGGAGGCCGACACCACGAACGGCACCCTGCGGCTGTTCGTGGCGGGCGACGACATCGCGCCCCTGGCGAGGGAGTTCGGCGACGGCGGCGGCCGGCTGGTCTTCGCCCGCCGCTGGGAGATGACGGACCAGAAAAGGCCGGTGCCGGGCGTCCACATCGCCCCGGACGGCCGGATGTTCCGCTTCGAGGCCCTTCGGGCGGACGTCCGCGCCCTGACCGCCGGCGGCGTCGTCGCCTTCGCCGACACCGACCCGTCGGTCGCGGCGCTCGACTGGGAAGGCGCCTGCCGGGCGACACCCACGGCCCGTCTGCTGACCGTCGCCGCCTGCGGGGCCGCCGCGGCGAGCGCGCTGCCGGTGCTGACGGGCACGGCCTCGCACCTGACGGGTTACCTCCCGGTCGCGGCGACCGTGGCGGCGGGTGCTCTCGTTCCGTTCCTCGGCCGTTCCTCGGCGGACGGGACCGACCCGGTCTGGGAACGCCGTACGTCCACGGACCCCCGGGTGAGGAGCGTTCAGGCCCGCTGACGCAGCCGTGTGAAGGACGCGTCCAGCCCCCGCTTCATCGCCCGGGACACCGGCCGCTCCACGAACCGGTGCACCAGCCAGGCCAGCGCCAGGAAACCGGCGGTGAGCGTGAGCAGCAGCAGCCGGGCGTCCATGGTGTCGCGCAGGCGGTCGATGAGCGTCGTGCCGACGACGTAGTGCAGCAGGTACAGCGGGTACGTCAGGGACCCGGCCGTCGCGAGCCACCGCCACTGGAAGCGGTCCGCCCGGCCCAGGGCGATGGCGACCATGGTCAGCAGGAAGACGGTGTAGACGAGCACCGCGCCGCGCCAGCTGGAGACGCCCTCGTAGGCGACGCGCTCGGCGATCTCGTGCTGGGCCATCAGCCAGCTCATGCCGAGGATGCCCCACAGCAGCAGGTCCTGGCCGAAGCGGTACATCAGGTACAGGGCGAGGCCGGCGATGAAGTACCAGGCCCCGTCGGGCTGGGCGACGAGCGTCATCAGCGGGAGTTTCGCGATGGGCGCCAGCATCGCGGCGGCGCCCCACACGCAGCAGAAGGCGACGACCCTGCGGTAGGTGAGGCCCATGGCGACGACGACCAGGAACAGCAGGTAGAAGCGCAGCTCCGACCAGAGCGTCCAGTAGACGGCGTCGACGTGCGGGACCCCTGAGCCGGTCTGGAGCATGGTGAGGTTCATCAGCACGTCACGCGCGGCGAGCCGGTCCCAGACGCCGGGGAGGGCGACGAGCACCCCCGTGGTGAACAGCACGGCGAACCAGTACGCCGGGTAGAGGCGGATCACGCGCGAGACGAAGAACTGCCGGGGTGTGCGGCCCCAGCAGGACATGCAGATCACGAAGCCGCTGATCACGAAGAAGATCTCGACGCCGATCCAGCCGTAGGAGGCCACCCGGAACACCGTCGGCATGATGTCCTGCACCGGCCGGTCCCAGAACGCGTTGCCCGGCCGGTTCGCCCGGTCGGTGCCGGCGAAGTGGTGCATCACCACCAGCAGGGCGGCGGCGAGCCGGATGCCGTCGACGAGGTAGAGCCGGGGGCGTCTGCGGGGCGCGGCCGGGGCCTCGGGGGTGCGGGTTCTCGGGGTCCGCGCGGGCCGCTCGGCGACGGCGACACCGCTCGTGGCTATCGACGGTCTGGGCACACCCGGCACGCTACGGGGGCCGTTTCCGCCCTTTGCGGACACAAGCTGCCATTTCGCCCAGGCATGGGCCCGATGTTGCCCCACCTCTCGCCCAGGGGCCCCACAGCGTTCCCCAAGACTTCACCGGCCCCTCTTGCAACCCCTGGCACCGGCACCGGCACCGGCACCGGCACCGGCGCCGACCCGACACCGGGCCGCGGGAACGGCGAAGGGGCCCGCGCGACCGAAGTCGTGCGGGCCCCTTCTGGAGCTCGATGGAGCTACCGGGTCCCAAGGACCCTCAAGCAAGTCGGGGACTTACTTCAGGATCTTGGTGACCTGGCCGGCGCCGACGGTCCGGCCACCCTCACGGATGGCGAACTTCAGGCCCTCCTCCATGGCGATGGGCTGGATCAGCTCAACGCGCATGTCGGTGTTGTCGCCCGGCATGACCATCTCGGTGCCCTCGGGGAGGTGCACGACGCCGGTCACGTCCGTGGTACGGAAGTAGAACTGCGGGCGGTAGTTGTTGAAGAACGGCGTGTGACGGCCACCCTCGTCCTTGGACAGGATGTACGCCGCGGCCTCGAACTCCGTGTGCGGGGTGACCGAGCCGGGCTTGATGATGACCTGGCCGCGCTCGACGTCCTCGCGCTTGATGCCGCGGAGCAGCAGACCGACGTTCTCACCGGCCTGACCCTCGTCGAGCAGCTTGCGGAACATCTCGATGCCGGTGACCGTGGTGGTGGTCTTCTCGGTCTTGATGCCGATGATGTCGACGGTCTCGTTGACCTTGAGGACACCACGCTCGATACGACCGGTGACGACGGTGCCACGACCGGTGATCGTGAAGACGTCCTCGATCGGCATCAGGAACGCCTTGTCGACGTCGCGCTCGGGCTGCGGGATCGACTCGTCGACGGCCTTCATCAGGTCGAGGACGGTCTGGACGTACTCCGGGTCACCCTCGAGGGCCTTGAGCGCGGAGACCTTGACGACCGGCAGGTCGTCGCCCGGGAACTCGTACTCGGAGAGCAGCTCACGGACCTCGAGCTCGACGAGCTCCAGGATCTCCTCGTCGTCCACCATGTCGGCCTTGTTCAGGGCGACGACGATGTACGGAACGCCGACCTGGCGGGCCAGGAGCACGTGCTCCTTGGTCTGCGGCATCGGGCCGTCGGTGGCGGCGACCACGAGGATCGCGCCGTCCATCTGCGCGGCACCGGTGATCATGTTCTTGATGTAGTCCGCGTGACCCGGGCAGTCGACGTGCGCGTAGTGACGGGTCTCCGTCTGGTACTCGACGTGCGCGATCGAGATGGTGATACCGCGCTGGCGCTCCTCAGGAGCCTTGTCGATGTTGTCGAACGCGGTGGCCTCGTTCAGGTCCGGGTACGCGTCGTGCAGCACCTTGGTAATGGCGGCCGTGAGGGTCGTCTTACCGTGGTCGATGTGACCGATGGTGCCGATGTTGACGTGCGGCTTAGTCCGCTCGAACTTCGCCTTCGCCACTGGGGTCCTCCTGTGGAGTGGTTCTGTACGCCTTACTTCGACGGCGCCAGGTGATCTTTGCTGTTAAGTCCCGGGCCCCGGGGCAAACATCCATGTTCACGGTTGTTTGCCCCGAGAGGCTCCGGAGTCAAGCCTAAAGCGTGGGAACGCGGAGCGTTACTCGCCCTTGGCCTTCGCGATGATCTCCTCGGCGACGTTCCGCGGAACCTCGGCGTAGGAGTCGAACTGCATGGAGTAGCTGGCGCGGCCGGACGTCTTGCTGCGCAGGTCGCCGACGTAACCGAACATCTCCGAGAGGGGCACGAGGCCCTTCACGACGCGGGCACCGGCCCGCTCCTCCATGGCCTGGATCTGACCACGGCGGGAGTTGATGTCGCCGATGACCTCACCCATGTAGTCCTCGGGCGTGGTGACCTCGACGGCCATCATCGGCTCGAGAAGCACGGGCGAAGCCTTGCGCGCGGCCTCCTTGAAGGCCTGCGAGCCGGCGATCTTGAAGGCGAGCTCGGAGGAGTCGACCTCGTGGTAGCCACCGTCGATCAGCGTGACGCGCACGCCGGTCATCTCGTAGCCCGCGAGGATGCCGAACTGCATGGCCTCCTGAGCACCGGCGTCCACCGAAGGGATGTACTCCTTCGGGATACGGCCACCGGTCACCTTGTTCACGAACTCGTACGAGGCGTCGCCGCCCTCGATGGGCTCGATCGCGATCTGCACCTTGGCGAACTGGCCGGTACCACCAGTCTGCTTCTTGTGCGTGTAGTCGACGCGCTCGACGGCCTTGCGGATCGTCTCGCGGTACGCGACCTGCGGCTTGCCGACGTTGGCCTCGACCTTGAACTCACGGCGCATACGGTCGACCAGCACCTCGAGGTGCAGCTCGCCCATGCCGCCGATGATGGTCTGGCCGGTCTCCTCGTCGGAGTGGACCTGGAAGGACGGGTCCTCCTCGGCCAGACGCTGGATCGCGACGCCGAGCTTCTCCTGGTCGCCCTTCGACTTGGGCTCGATGGCGACCTGGATGACCGGCGCCGGGAAGTCCATGGACTCCAGGATGACCGGGGCCTTGTCGTCGCACAGCGTCTCACCGGTCGTGGTCTGCTTCAGACCCATGACGGCGATGATGTCGCCGGCGCCCACCGACTCGATCTCCTCACGCTTGTTCGCGTGCATGCGGTAGATCTTGCCGATGCGCTCCTTCTTGCCCTTGACGGAGTTCAGCACGGCGGTGCCGGACTCCAGGCGGCCCGAGTAGACCCGGACGAAGGTGAGCTTGCCGAGGTGCGGGTCGCTCATGATCTTGAACGCCAGCGCCGACAGCGGCTCGTCGTCGGACGGCTTGCGCTTGACGACCGTCTCCGGATCCTTCACGTCGTGGCCCTCGATGGCCTCGACGTCCAGGGGGGAGGGGAGGTAGCGCACGACCGCGTCGAGCAGGGGCTGAACGCCCTTGTTCTTGAACGCGGTACCGCAGAACACCGGGGTGACCGTGGTGTCCTTGGACTTGCCGGAGGCGATGGTGATGCGACGGATCGCGGCGTACAGCTGCTCCACGGAAGGCTCGGCGCCCTCCAGGTACAGCTCCATGATCTCTTCGTCGTTCTCGGCCACGGCCTCGAGCAGCTTGCCGCGGTACTCCTCGGCAGCCTCGGTGTGGGTGTCCGGGATGTCGACGATGTCGTACATCTCGCCCTTGGTGGCCTCGGCGGACCACACGAAGGCCTTCATGGTGACGAGGTCGACGACACCCTTGAAGTCGGCCTCGGCGCCGATCGGCAGCTGCATCACGATCGGCTGAGCGCCCAGGCGGTCAGAGATCATGTCGACGCAGCGGTGGAACTCGGCACCGGTGCGGTCGAGCTTGTTGACGAAGCAGATACGCGGAACGCCGTAGCGGTCCGCCTGACGCCACACGGTCTCGGACTGCGGCTCGACACCGGCGACGCCGTCGAACACCGTCACGGCACCGTCGAGCACGCGCAGGGAGCGCTCCACCTCGACGGTGAAGTCGACGTGACCCGGGGTGTCGATGATGTTGATGGTGTGGTCGACGTCCTCGAGCGGCCAGTGACAGGTGGTGGCAGCAGAGGTGATCGTGATGCCACGCTCCTGCTCCTGCTCCATCCAGTCCATGGTGGCGGCGCCGTCGTGGACCTCACCGATCTTGTACGAAACGCCGGTGTAGAACAGGATCCGCTCGGTGGTGGTCGTCTTGCCCGCGTCGATGTGGGCCATGATGCCGATGTTGCGCACCTTGGCCAGGTCAAGCGAAGTGGTAGCCATAAGGCTTCAGTCTTCTCTCGGTCTCGATGTGGACTGCGACTACCAGCGGTAGTGCGCGAAGGCCTTGTTGGACTCGGCCATCTTGTGCGTGTCCTCGCGCTTCTTGACGGCCGCACCGAGGCCGTTCGAAGCGTCGAGAAGCTCGTTGAGCAGACGCTCGGTCATGGTCTTCTCGCGACGGGCGCGGGAGTAACCGACGAGCCAGCGCAGCGCGAGCGTGTTGGCACGACCGGGCTTGACCTCGATCGGAACCTGGTACGTCGCACCACCGACACGGCGGGACTTGACCTCGAGGGTCGGCTTGATGTTCTCCAGCGCGCGCTTCAGCGTGATGATCGGGTCGTTGCCCGTCTTCTCACGCAGACCCTCCATGGCGCCGTAGACGATGCGCTCGGCGGTGGAGCGCTTGCCGTTCAGCAGCACCTTGTTGATGAGGGAGGTCACCAGAGGAGAGCCGTAGACCGGGTCGATGATGACCGGGCGCTTCGGGGCGGGGCCCTTACGAGGCATTCTTACTTCTCCTTCTTGGCGCCGTAGCGGCTGCGGGCCTGCTTGCGGTTCTTGACACCCTGGGTGTCGAGCGAGCCTCGGATGATCTTGTAGCGAACACCCGGCAGGTCCTTCACACGGCCGCCGCGCACGAGCACGATGGAGTGCTCCTGCAGGTTGTGTCCCTCACCCGGAATGTAAGCGGTGACCTCGATCCCGCTGGTCAGACGCACACGCGCGACCTTACGCAGGGCCGAGTTCGGCTTCTTCGGGGTGGTCGTGAACACACGCGTGCAGACGCCACGACGCTGAGGGGAACCCTCGAGTGCGGGCGTCTTGTTCTTCTCGACCTTGTCCTGCCGGCCCTTACGGACCAGCTGCTGGATCGTAGGCACTACTTCTCCGGTTTCTGTGTGCCGAATGGTGAAGCTAACCTGGAACGTCGCCGACCCACGCGGTCGGGTGTGTCGAATCCGGCGGACTTTCGCCGTGAGGCGAAAAGAGCACAGATTGCGGTGGCCGCTCACAGCTCGCTATGCGGTTGAAGGCACGCACGAGAGCCAGGGCACACCCCAGGCACAAGGACTGAGCGTACCTACCTCATTCGCTGCGGTCAAAACAAATGGAACCGGGCCCGACCTGCCCGACTTGCGGTTTTCACCCCCGCCCTGCCGGACAGGCCGTCAACGACCTTCCAGGGTGGCACACTTCGGGCATATCGCCCAATTCTCCAGGCTCGCGCTCCCCGACCGACCGCGTTCCGCCCGACCGGGCATGGACATGCCCACGCTGCGGCGTGCCTCCTGGCGGCGACGCTCCGCGCCGGGGGGCTTGATGCCGCAGGCTGAGTGCCGCGGGCTTCCCGTGGCCGGATCCTGTTGCCCAGGGCTCTGTCGGCCGACCAGCCGGTGCCCCGCGCGAGCCGTCGCCGCACAGGCCTCCTCGCGGAAGGCCGGACCGAGGTCACCGCGGCCGCGGGCCGCGCAGCCGGGACCGCACTCGTCACACCAGGGCGACCGCCAGCACGATCAGCGTCAGCAGCACCAGCGCCCACGCGCCCAGGGCCATCCACCCCAGGATCAGTCCGGCCAACGCGAGTCCGTCACCGCTCTCACCGGTCCGGCGGATCTCGCCGCGCGAGGCATGCCCGAGAACGACCGCCGGGACCCCGGTCAGCCCGCCGGTGAAGAACACCAGCCCCCCGCAGACCGCCGCCGCCACCGCCTTCTCGTTGGTCCTCGGCCGGGCCACCGGGACGAATGCCGCGGGCACGGCCGACCGCTGCGGCACCGGCCCCTGGGGCAGGTCGGCGACGAGGAGGGCCAGCTCGCCCTGGGTGCGGGCGGTGTAGGCCCGTTCGACGCGCTGCTCGAACTCGCCGCGCTCCAGCCGGCCCTCGGCGAAGCCCGCCCGCAGGACATCGACCGCGCGCTCGCGGTCGGCGGTGGAGGCGAGCAGGGAGGAAGGGGGCTGGCCGCCCCACGGCTGCCATGCGGGATACGACACCGAAGAGCACCTCCCCAGACTGTGCGCTCTCCATCATGCCGCCCGCACGCGCGGACCGTCACCGGGGCGAGCCGGGAAGACCCTCGGCTCCGGGGAGGACCTCAGCTCCGGGGGTCGGCAGACCCTCGGGGTCGTCGGGATGCACGGGGTGTACAGCCGCCCGGCGCGCCCGGTGTTTCGTGCCGCGAGCCGCCCGCTCGGCCGCGAAGACGTCCTCCAGCCGGAACAGCTGGGCCCGTCCGGCCTTGGCCACCGGGACGAGGCGGCCCAGCTGGACCCACTTACGGATGGTGGCCGGTGCGACACCGGCCTCCCTGGCCGCGAGCGGGCCGGGGATCAGGGCCGGCAGATCCGCCGCGCCGCTCACCGGGCGTCCTCCGGTTCCGTGGCCCTACGCCGCCACTCCCCCTCGTCCCATGTGTGCCGGTAGGACGGGTCGTCCTGGCAGCCGCAGAGGTCGTCCGCACAACGGCACCCGGGGTTGATGCATAAGACGGCGCCGCGGTCGGGGAACGCGCGCAGTGAGACGGAGTCGCAGCAGGGGCAGCGCCCCGACACCCGGACGACGGTCTCGGTGTCGCCGAGCGCCCGTGCGCAGCGCCGGGCCATGCGGCGCGTCTCGTCCCTTACATGAGCACCCAGTACGGGGTCGGCGTCCATGGCGTCGAGCAGTGCGGCGATCCGCAGCAGCCGCTCGGGCACCTGAGCCCGGCGGGCACGCGGCAGGCCGAGCCGGTCACGGACGGCCCCCTCCAGCTCCACCACCCCGTCGGTGATGTCACGCAGGGCGTCGGAGACGTTGAGGCGCAGGGGGGCGGCACTGTAACCGGGGACGACCTGGCCGTGCCGCTGTTCGAGGAGCAGGGCCTCGGCGCGTTCCTCGCGGAGTCGCCGGGCGAGGTCGGCGGGTGGGGGCGGCGGGACGCGCGGGCGGTCCGGTGAGGTGCGGCCCGGCACGAGCTCGGCGGACAGCTCCGGGAACTGCTGGAGAAGCAGGCTGATCCAGACGGCGGCCTGGGCGCCGGGGCGGGCATCGGGCTCGCCACGGGCCCCGGACTCGCCAAGGGCGTCGGCCCGGCCGGGCAGTCTGCCGGTGTAGGGCGACGCGGCTTCCGGCGACGAACCGGCGACGGACATGGGACCTCCCAGGTGGAGCGGATGTCGATCAGGCTTCCCCAGCTTCACAGATTGCGCGCTCGCACGCAATAAGTCTTGGGAGATCCCTTCGGCACCCTCGGTCGAGCCCGCCCCGCCAAACCCCCCACCTGCACCGCTTTTTCACAGCACCTGCAGACGACAGGTAATACCGCGCGCGCAAGCAAGCTAAACTCAGGCCCTCCGAAAGGGGACGAGGAGCACATGAGCAGTCAGAATCTGGACAGGTTCGCCACCTGGATCGAAGACCTGATGCGCGGCCGCGGATACGACATCGACAGCCCGCGCGGAGGAGGCAAGTCGCGGATCGCGGACGAGGCCGGGGTGCATCGCGCCGCCGTCACCCGGCTGCTGCAACGGCAGAGCATGCCCGACCTGGAGACCACGCGCAGACTGGCCAGGGCGCTCGACGTACCCGTGCGCGAGATGCTCATCCGTTCGGGGCGGCTGACCGCGCAAGAGCTGTCCGACCCGGACGACTACGTGAGCACGCCCGCGCCCGGCGCCGCGTACGACCGTCGCCCCACACCGGAGGAGGTCGCCGAGCTGCTGGGCGTACCGGCCGACCGGCGCGAGATGTTCGTCAGGATCGTGCAGCAGTTCCTGCCCGACGGTACGGAGACGGCGACGGGGAGAGGCGCATCCGCCGGCACCGACTGACCCACCCGTCCTCCGCACCTCACCCCTCCATGCCCCGCCGCATCCCCGATGTGGCGGGGCATGTGACGTTCCGGGGCCGAGGAGTGTCACAAAACGCGGTCGTACGAAGTCAGGTATTCACAGCCGGACGGCACCCGCGCTTCTGGGGGATCCCTGCGCGCCCACCGCCGGACCGCGAGGGGCGAAGATAGTTGCGCTCGCGCTCGCAACATGTCACAGTTGGTGCAGCGGCGGAGCTGTGCCCACGACCGGCAAGCGGCCCGCCGTTTCGTATGTGCGTCTCGTATCCGCGATGCGTATGTGCGTTCCACATCCGCCCGTCTTCACCGGCTTGTTCCGCCGGCCTGACAGAAGGGAGGCCACTCGTGGCCGATCCGGCGGTCACCTTCGCCGACGTCGAGCAACTCGTCGTCGACTTCCTGACCAACCGCACCGAACTCGCCACCGCCACCGTGGACAACGTTCCGCCGAGCGGATTCACCGGCGCCCAGCCGGTCGTCCTGGTCTCCCGCGCCGGCGGGGCCTGGACCGACGACCAGCACCTGGACCAGCCGCTGGTCGACTTCGAGGTCTACGGCCCCGACAAGACCGCGGCGCACACGCTGGCCCTGAAGGTCCGCTCCGCACTGCTCGCCCTGCGCGGGACGACGTACGACACCACCTACGTGGCCGACGTCGTCGAGGCCGACGGCCCGCGCTGGCTGCCCGACTGGAACCGTGCGGCGGCGAACCGCTACTACTCCACGGTCCGGCTGGCCCTCCAGCCCGTCTGAGCGCGCCACCCGGCCCCGCTCACCCCGATCAGGCCCTGCCCGGCCGCCACCGCACCGGCAGGGCCTTCGTCATGTCCGGATCCGGACATGGCACCGCACACCTTCGATTCAGATTCGATTCAGAGGAGTCACCCATGGCAGGCAACAGCGTCAAGGAGATCCGGGTCGCCGGCAGCGGTCGCATCCTGGTCGCCCCGGCCGAGACGGCCGCCCCCGCCGACACCACCGTCGCCTGGAGCGCCGCGTGGAAGGATCTCGGCTACACCTCCACCGACGGCATCAAGCTGTCGAAGAAGGACAAGCTGGACCCCGTCGACACCTGGCAGTCGCTCTCCCCGGCCCGGTTCATCTACTCGGACCGCGACCTGACGGTCAAGTTCCAGATGATGCAGCTCAACGAGGACACCCTGCCCTTCTTCATGGGTGGCGGCACCATCACCGAGACCGTCGCCAACTCCGGCGTCTACAAGTACGACGTGGCGACCTCCCCGAAGATCAACGAGAAGGCGCTGGGCATCGAGTTCACCGACGGAACCGCCGTCACCTACCGGTTCGTCATCCCGCGCGGCCACGTCACGGACTCCGAGGAGCTGTCGCTCACCCGCAACGCCTCCATCAAGCTCGGCGTCACCTTCAGCGCGCTGGCCGTCGACGACGCCACCCCGCTGGCCACCTTCCTGATGAAGGACGCGGCGTACGCCGCCGGCTGATCCTTCCCTCCCCCGGTGGGCGCTCCGACGCCGAGGCGACCACGGTCTCGGCGTCGGCGCGCCCGCGGCTGTCCCCCGGGCACCGGCGACAGCGCACCTTCTTCCTAGAATTCCGGAGTTGACACATGGCGGCATTCGACGTCACAGCGGCCCGCGCACAGCGCCAGGAGGCCCTCGGCCGCGCCTGGTCCTTCACCATCGACGGCGACACCTTCACGCTCCCCACCGAGCTGACCCGCGGGACCGCCCACGCGCTGCGCGCACTCGACGACGACGACGTGGACGGACTGCTGCGCGTACTGCTGGGCGAGGCGCAGTTCGAACGCTTCGACCGGCACGAGGTCACCCTTCAGGACATCGCCGCGATCCTGGAGGCGTACGGCAAGGAGACCGGGCTCGGCCTGGGGGAAGGCTGAGCCTCGGCGAGTTCGTCGACGAGCACGCCGAGGCCCTTGAAGCGGACCTGCTCCGCCACTACGGCGTGGACCTGCTCGACCGGCACCGCGGCCGGCTGTCCTCCCGCCGGCTCGCGGTGCTGGTCAGGCATCTGCCACGCGACAGCGCGACCCTGAGACAGACACACGGCGAGTCGCCCGAGTGGACGGTCACGGACTATCTGCTCGCCGCCGCCGTCGACCAACTCGCCGAGGCGAACTGGATGTTCGCGACCGTCAACCGGGACGAGGACGCGGAGCCGCTGCCCTACCCCGAGCCGGTACCGCGGCCGGGAGCCGAGCAGCCGCTCCCGCCACGGACCGGGTCCACCGCCGAGCCCAGCGGTCCCGGCCCGGCGGAACCCTCCGGTCCCAGCTCCACCGAACTGGTCCGGTTCTTCGACTGAAGTCCCGAGCGCCCAGGACCGATCCGACGTCGGCCCGAGATCCCCTCGCAGGAGTGATGCACCCATGACGCTCTACACCCCGCTCGGCGGACTGCCGTATCCGCAGCCCACCGACACCGCGAACCTCCCCCTCCACCTCCAGTCCCTCGCGGAGGGCATCGACGGCCGGACGGTCCTGCGCTACGCGACGGCCGCCGAACGGGACTCGGCGGTCACCACCCCGGTGGCCGGCATGGTCGCCTGGCTCTCCGCTCCCGGCACGCTCAGCTACTACACCGGTTCCGCGTGGATCGCGCTCGGGGCCTGGAACACGTACACGCCCGTCTGGGCCGCCGAGACCACGGCACCCGTGCTCGGCAACGGCACGCTGACCGGCAAGTACGCCGTGGTGGGCAAGGTCTGCCACTTCACCAACCTGGTGACGTTCGGTACGACGACGACCTACGGCAGCGGCTTCTACAGCTTCTCCCTGCCGCTCACGGCCGGGGCGCTCGGTGGCCCGATCCAGTTCCACGGCGTGGCGACCGTCGCCGGGGGCCGCGCCGCGCTCTCCGCCCAGCCGGGAAGCACCGGTGCCACGACGTACTCGCTGTGGGGCCCGACGTCGGCGACGTCCCCGTCCCTCAGCCAGATCGCTCACACAGGGGTGCTCGGCACGGCGTGGGCCAGCGGCGGTGCGATCCGGATCTGCGGGACGTACGAGGTGGCCTGAAACCGCCAGGACCTTCCCGGTCCTTGGCCTGTGCGTGAGGTAAGCTTCCTCAGTTATCGCACACATGTTCGATTACCGACGGGGCGATACGGAGGGATGCGGGTCGTGACGAGGGACGACGGCACGGTGTGGGGCAAGGCCGAGGACGCCGAGGACGCCGAGGACACCGAGGCTCCCCCGGAACTCCAGCAGGCCCTCGCCGCACGCTTCAAGGGCCGGCCCCTGCCCCCCGACCTGGTGATCACCACCAGGTCGGAGATCGAGAAGCGCGAGTTCACCGCGTACGCGCACGGCTGGCGGGACCGCGGCGAACACGACGAGCGCCGCAGGGCGGAGGCCAGGACGGAACCACGCCCGCAGGCCCGGCCCCGCCCCTCCGGCTCCGACACGCTCCCCCGCCCCCACCTCTCGGAATCACCGACGGCCCGCCCCCATCCGCACGACGATTCGCTCTGAGAACGGCTCGACCTCCCGCCCTTTTCAGCCAGGGAGATCGACGGCCAGAGCTGTGAAGCACAGAAGGAGAAGCGCACTGGACGTGCGACCTCGTCTGTAGATCCCCGACGAAAAAGAACAACACAAACCCCGCAATCACTGCGACAGGAATCGCAGGCCCGGCCATATCGCCCGAGTTCCCCGACGGAGACGCGGAAATGGCTGCTTCGAGTCGCTCGATGAGCACGCCGTGAGCACAGCCTGAACCGGGAATGCGCTGCCGCGAGCCCTTAGCTCTGGACCCGCAAGGACCACTTGGTCATCGGTCCCCACTTCAAGGTCGGCCCCTCCACAGCGAGCACGTCCTTCACATCCGGGACGGTGACGACATCGTCGAACCGGTGGCTGCGCCCCGCGAGCACACGGACGCACCGCCCCCGCTCGTCATAGACGCCCAGTCGTCCCCCGATATCGCCGAACTCCACGGCGATCCGCGTCCCAGGCGCCGGGCATTGGAAGAACCGCGAGGCTTTCCCCTTGGCCTCCACCGGCAGCGGCCTCACGGACATCGCAACGAACCGTACTTTCCAGCGCCCCTGCATCTTCCAACCGCGAATAATCCGCACTTCTTCACATTGTCCAGACTCCAGGAGAATGCGCGACTTGCGGCCGGAGAAATAGTTGTTCTGGTCGCCTCTGCCGGACATGTTCCGCCCCATCCATGTCACCAGCACGCTGCCGGGTCCAACCCTGTGCACGTGGCGCCGTGCGGTAAAAGCCCCGCGGGCCGGCGGGAGCGGAAACGGAGGCCTCTCAGGTCACGCACGGCGAAAGCAGAAACGCCCGCAACGGAACAGGAAAAACACCGGCCGTTCCCCGTCGGCATCAACCGAGGAGATCGACAGCCAGAACTGTGAAGCACAGAAGGATAAGCGTGCTGGACATGATGGTGAGAAGCAAAGCAACTCTGCCGTTCGTCATCTCGGCAGGCGTCAGGACGTTGCTCAGATCACGGGGGTCATAAACGACCTCGATGGTGCCGCCCGCGGAAGCAGGTGACCACTTGAACGGCCCGACGGTAGCGCGCTTGACCCCACCCTCGACCGAGAACTGGACCAGCAACTCAGTCCTGCCGTTCTCATTCCGCGAGTTCACACATCTCGCCCGCGTACGGATCCCACGCGACCGCAGCGCACGTCCTCGCCAGTAGGTCCCTGAAGAAAAAAACAGCACAAACCCCGCAATTAATGCGATCGGAATCGCAGGCCCGGCCACAACGCCCCCTCAGGCTACGGACAATCCAACCCCTTCTATCACTCCAATACAGTCGTGTCAAGGAGGTGCAACCATGTCCCAGCACTCGATCGACGAAGTGCACGCTCGGGTTATCGAGATCAAGAAGATACTGGAATCAGGAGGCGGAATAGCCTCGCGGGACTTCATCGAAAAGAAGCTCGGCAGCAAGCCCGCCGAAGCGCCCCCGAAGAAGGATGAGCCTTCACAGTGGGAGACCTGGGCAAAGTCCATCGGTTTCGGTCTGGATGAGATTGTCAAGGCGATCGAGGGGTTCAAAATCTCCAGCTTGGCCGCATGGTCCGGGCTGGGAGCAATCGTGGTCGGCTTCCTCGTCAGCAACTTCATCGACAAAGAGGCGTTCGTTACCTCCGTGCTGAGAAAGCGAGGATACGAACGGGACGATCAAGGAATCCCTCGGAAGAAGTCCGCGAACCCGGACGCGGCCGAGATCCCCATCACCACGATCGACGTGGACCGGGTCAGGAATCTCCAGAAGGCCTCCATCTCTCTGTCGAAATCTCTGATCGAACTCACCAAGGACGTTCGGACGGCCTCGCGTCAGATCGCCTGACCCTAGGAGTACTCGATGTCACTGGCACAAAGCGCGATCACCGCCTCCGGATCACTCGCGAAGTTTCGCAATTCCATCTCCCAAACGGTGTCCGCCGCGGGGAAACTGCGGTCTGCCGCCGCCACAGGAGGGACCTCACTGGACCGGTTCCGTGCGGGATCGGACCGGCTGAACACCTCGGCCGGGAAGCTCAAGACAACACTCGGCCAGACCAACTCCGGTCTCAACAAGGTCAGGTCGGGGGCTCGGGACGCGGGCGACAAGTTCGGGACGGCTCGTACCAATTCCGACAAGCTCAAGTCCTCCCTCGACAGGCTCAAGTCCGCGGCCAAGGGTGCTCAGGGCGAGCTGAAGAACGTGAAGAAGCAGGCCGACGCCGTCGAGAAGTCCGTCGGCAAGGCCGCGAAGAACGCCGACACCGGCGGGAAGTCGATGGGCAATCTGGGCAGGGGGCTCAAGGGCGCCTCGCTGGCGCAGCGGGGGCTGAACCTGGCGATGGCCGCCAACCCCTTCGGCCTGGTGATGGCCCTGGCCGCGCCGCTCATCGCCCAGTTCGTCAACATGGACAAGGTCACCGCCGTGCTCCGGCGGACCGTGTCGACCGCCATGCGGGTCATGGGCTCGGCGGTGAGCGGTATGGCGGGCAACGCCGGCCCCGTCCTCAGGGGCCTCGGCAACGCCATGCTCGCCCCGATGACCGGCCTCGCCGTGGCCGTGAACGGGCTGCTCGGCGCACTCGCCAACATCAAGATCAGCATCCCCGGCTGGGTGCCCAAGTTCGGCGGCCGCTCCTTCGGCTTCCCGAGCCTGCACGTCCCGGTCCCCCACCTCGCGGCCGGTGGCCTGGTCCAGGCCCGCTCCGGCGGTACCCTCGCGCTGATCGGCGAGGCGGGCGAGAGCGAGGCCGTCATCCCGCTGCCCAAGCTGGAGCGCATGCTCGGGCAGGGCGGCGGACTGCGCACCCTCACGGCCGCCGTGGAACGCCTCGCCGACCGCCCGGTCATCGTCCAGGTCGACTCCCAGCAGATCGCCCGCGCCGTGTTCCTCGGCGGACGCCAGCTCGCCCGGCGCTAGTGCTGCGACGGGTCCCAGCCGCGTCGCGCGCCTGGCCAGTCGCAGCTCGCCGCACGCCGGGCCGGTCGTAGCCCACCCGGTGCCGACGCCAGGCCAGTCCTGGCCGCATCCGCGCACGCCCACGCGCACACCCTCCGGCCGACGGTCACCCGTCGGCCTTCTTCATGCCTTCAGGAGTCCACATGGGAAACCTCTGGATCGGCCCGCCGGGCGCCATGACCGAGATCGACCAGGCCGCGAAGTCCTACGACCGCAGCGCCGACCTCGGAGTGAGCGAGTTCAAGTCACTCGGCGGCCGCGTCACCGTCACCCGCAACCAGGCCCCCGTCCGCCGCCTCAAGCTGTCCTGGGACCTGCTCGCCCCCGCCCACGCCCGCGCCCTGGACCGCCTCGCCCGCCGGGTAGGCGGCCCCGGACCGGTGTTCGTGGTCGATCCCGTCACCGACAACGTGCTCGGCGCCGGCCAGGCCGCGGGGCTCGGCGTGGCGGGCGCCACCGACATCACCGGGCTCGCCCAGTGGTTCCGTACGTCGGCCACGGGAACCCTCGCCGAGAGCGCGACCGTACCCGGCGCCTTCGTCTTCACCGCCGCCGACGCCACCAGCGCGCTCGCCTGGCGCTGCACCGCCACGAACAGCAACTTCCCCGTCTCGCCCGGCCTGAAGGTCTCCTTCCGCGCCCCTACCGCGCTCGCGGCGCTCGGCACGGTGACCGTCGGCATCGACTTCAAGAAGGCCGACGGCAGCTACCTCGGCACCTCCACAGCCGCGGGCCCCCTGGTCTCCGGGACCGTCCCGGCGCTCGCCGCCTACGCCACACCCACCGCCAAGCCCGGCACCACCGGCACCTACGCGCTCTCCGGCGCCTGCCTCACCTACGGCGGAACAACGGCGGCGGACGGTGTCCCCGGCGACGGGCTGCCCGCGATGGCCGTCACCGGCTACAGCGACACGCCGGGCCGCCCGCTGCCGTACCGCAGCCTCAGCCTCGATCTGGTGGAGGTGTCCGGTGCAGCGGGCTGACGCGGCCACGACCGAGGCACTCGCCGTCGGGGAACGCACCACCACCCACACCACGCGGCTGGCCGGCCAGGACGTCTCCCCGCAGGTGCAGTCCTGGTCGGTGGAGCGGTCGTACGCGACCGACCTGCCGCCCGCGATGCGCGCCTTCTCCGGCTCCTCCTCGGCGCAGCTGCAGCTCCAGCTGTCCGGGACGAACGGCGTGACCGCGCCCGAGCTGTACGCCCCGTGGGCGAACCGGACCACCGGCGACATCACCCGCCCGGGCCAAACCGTGGTGCAGCGCGGCGGAGTCGGACCGACGACCCTGCCCGCCTTCCGCGGCACTGTGCGCTCCCGCTCCGCCCAGGCGGGGACCGACACCGTGCATATCACCGCCCTCGACGGAGCCGAGCGGCTGCGCGGCCCCGCGCTGCTGCCCAAGCCGTACGCGGGGTTCCGCACGGGCAACCCGGTCGCCACCGCCACCTGGTGCGTGGACGAGCTGCTGCGCCAGGGCGGAGTGCTCACCTCGCCGCCCGCCCGCTACCCCGAGTTCGTCGCGGGCCAGCCTCTCACCCTCGTCCATGCGACGCTGCACGGCGGCTTCGCCACACCGTACGGCCAGCCGGAGGGCCTGCCGCACGACACCGCGTACACCTGGACTCGGGACGGCGCCCCGCACGAGATGGCGCTGCTGCCGCGCCCCGGGGTCACCGGCCTCACCGCGAGCTGGTTCCCGCGCTCGCGGATCACCGTGCCCGGGACACGCCTGTTCGCGGAGGCCTGGGTCAACCCGGCGATCGGGACCGGCGACCGGATGACCCTCGAACTGATCCTGGACCGCACCGGGAGCGCACGCGGCTCGATGCGCATGGAGGTCAACTTCGCCGCGGGCACCCTGGGCCTGTGGTCGACCACCCACGAAGGCTCCGGGTGGGGCTTCGTATGGAACTGGCCGGCGCTGCGCACGCTCAGGGGGCCCTGGCACATCGGAGCCCTGTTCGACGCCACGGGCAGCACCGGCAACTCCGTCTTCCCGACCGTGCAGCCCAGGCTGACCGGCCCGGACGGCACCCATCTCCTGGGCTCGGCCGCCACGTTCACCGACGCCTCCGCAATCCAGTACGCCGCCGAGCTGAGCGAGCTCAAGCTGATCACCGACATGGCCGTGGAGAACGTCCAGCTCACCAGCGGGCTGACCGCCATGCCCACGTCCTCGGGGTTCGCGCAGACCGGCACCTGGACCAAGGGTGCCGAGCTCGACGACGCGATCCTGCCGCTGCATTCGGTACCGCGGGTGTCGGGGTCGCAGTGGGAGGTCCTCGGTCAGATCGCCAAGGCGACGATGTCGACGGCCGAGTTCGACGAGCGGGGTGTCTTCCGCTGGCGGAACCACACCCGGTTCAACACCGTGCCCGCACAGGCCGACCTCGGCCTCACCTCGCTGCGGGACATCGCCTCGCTCACCCTCACCGAGGAGATCGACGCCTGCCGCAACTACGTCGTCCAGCCCGCCAAGGTCTGGGAGGACTTCGGCGTCAGCTCCGGCACCACCTACACCGACACCGAGGTGCGCACCGTCCCCGCCGACGGCACGCTGACGGTGTCGTACGTGATGGCGGAGGAGGAGTTCGACATCGGGCCGCCGGTCACGGACGACGACTCGGTCGTCACGTCGGGCTCACAGGTCCGCTTCGCGACCACGCCCGCCGGCACGACGGCGGTCAAGGGCGCCGTCGATGTGCTGACCCGCCGAGAGGACGGCTATCTGGTGGTGCGCTTCAGCAACCGCACCTCCCAGCCCCTCTACACGGCGAAGAAGGACGGCGCCCCGTCCGTGCAGCTGCTGACCTTCAAGCCGCAGGCCGACCCCGTGGAGCGCAAGGCCACGGCCTACGTCGCGGGGACCGCGAGCGAGCGGTACTACGGCCGCCAGGAGCACACCGGTGAGACCACCGACTGGATCCAGAACCTGGCCGCGGCCCAGGCCATCGCCACCTCGCTCTACGACGCGGGGGCCTACCCGGTGCCCGTCATCGGCGACGTGGAGGTGCTGTACGACCCGCGCGTCCAGCTCGGCGACGTCGTCCATCTGACCGACACCTCGGGCACGCGGCTGAACACACCCGCCTGGGTCGTCGGCATCAGCACGACGGCGACCGCCGACGCCGGGGTGCGCCAGACCCTCACCCTGCGGGGCACACAGCCCAACGGGACACCGGCCGACACAGGTCTCGCACCCGACGCCGCCGCCGATCCGGTGGCGGTGACCCTGTCCACGTACGCCGCGGTCACCGCCGCCTTCCCGACCCTGTCCGCGCTGACCGCGTCCGGGTTCACCTGGGGCCAGATCAAGGAGTCCGCGTATGTCTGAGACGGCACCGGAGCAGACACCGGGCCCACAGCCGGGACTGCCCGTCAGCGTGGTCGTGACCCTGCCCGGTCCGGTGGCCGTCGAGCCGGAGCCGCCCGTGGATCCGGAGGGGCCCGAGGAGGTCGCCGCCATGCCGTCCGTGGCGGCAACCGCGCCGACGGCCCCAGCCCCCGAGCCGCCGACCGACCCGACGCTCCCGCCGGAGGTGTGAGAGCACCGACGCCGCGGCTCAGCGGCGACCGGGTGCCCCGGTCCCGGGATCGCCGCGGCGGCCGGGCGCCCGGTCCGCGCTCTCGGGCCGGTCGGCGGGCGGTGAGCCCTGCTCACGCGACGAGGGCTGTCCCGTCTCGGGGCAGCCCTCGTCCCGCCCGGCCTGCCCCCAAGTCACCAGAAAGGCATCCGCCATGGCCACACCCCTGTCCGCCGACGCCCTCGCCTCCGCCCTGCGGGCCGAGGGCGTCACCGTCGTCGAACACCCCGACTGGCGCACCAACAACCGTAATCACAAAGGACGCTGGGGCCCGGTCCACGGCGTTGCCGTCCATCACACCGTCACCTCCGGGACCGCCTCCAGCGTCCGCCTGTGCTTCGACGGCCACTCCACCCTGCCCGGCCCGCTCTGCCACGGGGTCGTCGCCAAGGACGGGACGGTCCACCTCGTCGGCAACGGCCGCGCCAATCACGCGGGCGGCGGCGATCCGTCGGTCCTCCAGGCCGTGATCACCGAGACGTACGGTGACCGGCCGCCCGCCCCGCACGAACACGACGGCAGCGCGGGGGCCGTCGACGGCAACGCCCACTTCTACGGCTTCGAGTGCGTCAACCTGGGCGACGGCCACGACCCCTGGCCGGCCGCGCAGCTCGACGCCCTCGAGCGGGTCGCGGCGGCACTGTGCCGGGCTCATGGCTGGGGCGCCAAGTCGGTCATCGGGCATCTGGAGTGGTCCGACTGGAAGAGCGATCCACGCGGCTTCGCCATGGCCGGCATGCGCCGCCGGGTCCAGACCCGGCTGGCCTCCGCCCCGGGCGGCGGGCAGCGGCCCGAACCGCCGTCGCCGCCGCGCCCGCCCCGCCACCAGCCGTTTCCCGGCGCCTCGTTCTTCAGATCACTGCCCGACTCCCCCGTAGTCACGGCGATGGGCCGTCGGCTGGTCGCCGAGGGCTGCGGCCGCTACCGCGTGGGGCCAGGCCCCCGCTGGGGCGAGGCCGACCGCGAGTCGTACGCCGCCTGGCAGCGCAAGCTCGGCTACCGGGGCGCCGCCGCCGACGGCTGGCCGGGCCCGTCGTCCTGGGCCGCGCTGAATGTCCCGTACAGCTCCTGACACGCCCGGAAGCGAGGTACCCCACCATGTCGGAGGCCGCCAGGCGCACTCTCCGTACCGTCCTGCAGACCGCTCTCGGCCTGACCGTCCTGCTGCCCGGCCTCGTCGCCGCCGCGGGCGTGCCGGCCACGCTCCCCCCGGTCGCCGCGGCCCTGGCGGTCGCCGCGGCCGTGACCCGGCTGATGGCCGTACCGGCCGTCCAGGCCCTGCTCCCCGCCTGGCTGCGGACCGGTGTCACCGCAGACCCGGACCCCGAGCCGCCGTCTCCCGCCGGGATGCCGCCGCGACAGGGCACGGACCGGGGTGCCGTGTGAACGACCCGACCTCCCCCACCCCGGCGTCCCTCCCTGCCCTCCCCCCGCACGCTCTCTCCGATCCCACCTCCGTCGCCGTGGAGCTGGAGCGGCTGCGCGGGACCGTCGAGGCCGGCTTCGCCCGGGTCGACGGCTCGCTCGCGCTGCTGGTACAGCGCAGCGACCAGACCGACAGGCAGCTCGCCGACCACGAGGCCCGGCTGGACGCCCTGGAGCGCTCCCGCTGGCCGCTGGCGAGCATCGGCGCGCTGGCCGCCGTGGCGACGGTGCTCCTGATGGCCTGGGAACTGACCGGCCGCTGAGCCGGACGGCACCGGCCGGCCGGACGCCGAGCCGGACGGCACAGGCACCCGCTCGTCGAGAACGCCGAAGGGCGGCCACCCCGCAAGGTGACCGCCCTTCAGTTCACGCCGACTTACTGGTTGTACGGACCGTAGTCGTAGTCCTCCAGCGGAACGGCCTGGCCGGAGCCCGTGCCGAACGGCGAGTAGTCGATGTCGTCGTAGCCGACGGCCGAGTACATCGCGGCCTTCGCCTCCTCGGTCGGCTCCACCCGGATGTTGCGGTAGCGGGACAGACCCGTACCGGCCGGGATGAGCTTACCGATGATGACGTTCTCCTTGAGGCCGATCAGGGAGTCGGACTTGGCGTTGATCGCCGCGTCCGTGAGGACCCTGGTCGTCTCCTGGAAGGACGCCGCCGACAGCCAGGACTCGGTCGCCAGCGAGGCCTTGGTGATACCCATGAGCTGCGGACGACCGGAGGCCGGGTGACCGCCCTCCTGGACCACACGACGGTTCTCGTGCTCGAACTTCGAGCGCTCGACCAGCTCACCGGGCAGCAGCTCGGCGTCGCCGGACTCGATGATCGTCACGCGGCGGAGCATCTGCCGGATGATGATCTCGATGTGCTTGTCGTGGATCGACACACCCTGCGAGTTGTAGACCTTCTGGACCTCGCCGACCAGGTGGACCTGGACGGCACGCTGGCCCAGGATGCGCAGCACGTCGTGCGGGTTGGTGGCACCCACGGTGAGCTTCTGGCCCACCTGGACGTGCTCGCCCTCGCCGACCAGGAGACGGGCACGCTTCGAGATCGGGAACGCCGTCTCGTCGCTGCCGTCGTCCGGCGTGATGACGATCTTCTTGGTCTTCTCGGTCTCCTCGATCCGCACGCGGCCCTGGGCCTCGGAGATCGGGGCGACACCCTTCGGGGTACGGGCCTCGAAGAGCTCGACGACACGCGGCAGACCCTGGGTGATGTCGTCACCGGCCACACCACCGGTGTGGAAGGTACGCATCGTCAGCTGGGTACCGGGCTCACCGATGGACTGGGCGGCGATGATGCCGACCGCCTCACCGATGTCGACCAGCTTGCCGGTGGCCAGCGAGCGGCCGTAGCACATGGCGCAGGTGCCGACGGCGGACTCACAGGTCAGGACCGAGCGGGTCTTGACCTCACCGACGCCGTTCAGGATGAGCTCGTCGATGAGCACGTCGCCGAGGTCGGTGCCGGCCGGGGCCAGCACACGGCCGTCCACGACGATGTCCTCGGCGAGGCAGCGCGCGTACACGGACGTCTCGACGTCCTCCGCCTTGATCAGGACGCCGTCCTCGACGGAGGCGATCTGCAGACGCAGACCACGGTCGGTGCCGCAGTCCTCCTCGCGGATGATGACGTCCTGGGAGACGTCGACCAGACGACGGGTCAGGTAACCCGAGTCGGCGGTACGCAGAGCGGTGTCCGCCAGACCCTTACGGGCACCGTGCGTGGAGATGAAGTACTCCAGCACGGACAGACCCTCACGGAACGAGGCCTTGATGGGACGCGGGATGGTCTCGTTCTTGGCGTTCGACACCAGACCACGCATACCGGCGATCTGACGCATCTGCATCATGTTGCCTCGGGCGCCCGAGTTCACCATCATCGAGACCGGGTTGGTCTTCGGGAAGTTCGCGTTCATCGCCTCGGCGACCTCGTTGGTCGCCTTGGTCCAGATCGCGATGAGCTCCTGCGTGCGCTCTTCCTTGGTGATCAGACCGCGCTCGTACTGCTTCTGGACCTTCTCGTCCTGCGCCTCGTAGCCCTTGACGATCTCCTTCTTCGCCTCGGGAACGACGACGTCGGAGATGGCCACGGTCACGCCGGAACGGGTGGCCCAGAAGAAGCCGGCCGCCTTCAGGTTGTCGAGCGTCGCCGCCACGATGACCTTCGGGTAGCGCTCGGCCAGGTCGTTGACGATCTGGGAGAGCTGCTTCTTGCCGACCTCGTAGTCGACGAAGGGGTAGTCCTCGGGCAGCAGCTCGTTGAAGAGCGCACGGCCCAGCGTGGTGCGCAGCGTGAAGCTGTCACCCTGCTGCCACTCCGGCTCGCCCTCCTCGCGCACCGGCGGCTCCCAGCCACGCGGCGGGATGGTGCCCACCGGGAAGCGGATGTCCACACGGGACTGGAGCGAGAGCTCACGGGCGTCGAACGCCATGATCGCCTCGGCGACCGACGAGAACGAACGGTCCTCGCCCTTGACGCCCCGGCCCTCGCCGTCGGTGGTGAGGAAGAACAGACCGAGGACCATGTCCTGGGTCGGCATCGTCACCGGACGGCCGTCGGCAGGCTTCAGGATGTTGTTCGAGGACAGCATCAGGATGCGGGCCTCGGCCTGCGCCTCCGCGGACAGCGGCAGGTGCACGGCCATCTGGTCACCGTCGAAGTCCGCGTTGAACGCGGTGCAGACGAGCGGGTGGATCTGGATGGCCTTGCCCTCGACCAGCTGCGGCTCGAAGGCCTGGATGCCGAGGCGGTGCAGGGTGGGAGCACGGTTCAGCAGAACCGGGTGCTCGGCGATGACCTCTTCGAGGACGTCGTACACGACCGTGCGGCCGCGCTCCACCATGCGCTTGGCGCTCTTGATGTTCTGTGCGTGGTTCAGGTCGACCAGGCGCTTCATCACGAACGGCTTGAAGAGCTCCAGCGCCATGGCCTTGGGCAGACCGCACTGGTGCAGCTTCAGCTGGGGACCGACGACGATCACGGAACGCGCGGAGTAGTCCACACGCTTACCGAGAAGGTTCTGACGGAATCGACCCTGCTTGCCCTTCAGCATGTCGCTGAGGGACTTCAGCGGGCGGTTGCCGGGACCGGTGACCGGGCGACCACGACGACCGTTGTCGAAGAGGGCGTCAACGGCCTCCTGAAGCATGCGCTTCTCGTTGTTGACGATGATCTCCGGAGCACCCAGGTCGAGCAGGCGCTTCAGACGGTTGTTGCGGTTGATCACACGGCGGTACAGGTCGTTCAGGTCGGAGGTCGCGAAGCGGCCACCGTCCAGCTGCACCATCGGACGCAGGTCCGGCGGGATGACCGGCACGCAGTCGAGCACCATGCCCTTGGGGCTGTTGCTGGTCTGCAGGAACGCGGAGACGACCTTCAGGCGCTTGAGCGCACGGGTCTTCTTCTGGCCCTTGCCGGTGCGGATGATCTCGCGGAGGCGCTCGGCCTCCTCGTCGAGGTCGAAGGACTCCAGGCGCTTCTGCAGCGCCGCGGCACCCATCGAGCCGTCGAAGTACGTGCCGAAGCGGTCACGCAGCTCGCGGTAGAGCAGCTCGTCGCCCTCCAGGTCCTGGACCTTGAGGTTCTTGAAGCGGTTCCACACCTCGTCGAGACGGTCGATCTCGCGCTGCGCGCGGTCGCGCAGCTGCTTCATCTCACGCTCGGCGCCCTCGCGCACCTTGCGGCGCACGTCGGCCTTGGCGCCCTCGGCCTCCAGCTCGGCCAGGTCGGACTCGAGCTTCTTGGCGCGGCCTTCGAGGTCGGCGTCGCGGCGCTGCTCGATCTGCTGACGCTCGACGGAGACGTGGGCCTCCAGCGAGGGCAGGTCGCGGGTGCGGCGCTCCTCGTCGACGTACGTGATCATGTACGCCGCGAAGTAGATGACCTTCTCCAGGTCCTTCGGGGCGAGGTCGAGCAGGTAGCCCAGACGCGACGGGACGCCCTTGAAGTACCAGATGTGCGTGACGGGGGCGGCCAGCTCGATGTGGCCCATCCGCTCGCGGCGCACCTTGGCGCGGGTGACCTCGACGCCACAGCGCTCACAGATGATGCCCTTGAAGCGGACGCGCTTGTACTTGCCGCAGTAGCACTCCCAGTCCCGGGTCGGACCGAAGATCTTCTCGCAGAAGAGCCCGTCCTTTTCCGGCTTCAGGGTGCGGTAGTTGATGGTCTCCGGCTTCTTGACCTCGCCGTGGCTCCACTGACGGATGTCGTCAGCGGTGGCCAGACCGATCCGGAGCTCGTCGAAGAAGTTGACGTCGAGCACTATGCGTCAATCCCTCTCAGGGTTGTAAGTCTTGGGGTCTGAAACGGGGGTCCTGGGGCCGGCCGGGGGACCATCACTGGTCCCCCGAACCGGACTCCCGTCAGACCTCTTCGACGCTGCTCGGCTCGCGCCGGGACAGGTCGATGCCGAGCTCCTCCGCAGCGCGGAAGACGTCCTCGTCGGTGTCACGCATCTCGATGGACATACCGTCGCTGGACAGCACCTCCACGTTCAGGCAGAGCGACTGCATCTCCTTGATGAGCACCTTGAAGGACTCGGGGATGCCGGGCTCGGGGATGTTCTCGCCCTTGACGATGGCCTCGTAGACCTTCACGCGGCCGGTGACGTCGTCGGACTTGATGGTCAGCAGCTCCTGGAGGGCGTAGGCGGCGCCGTACGCCTCCAGCGCCCACACCTCCATCTCACCGAAGCGCTGGCCACCGAACTGGGCCTTACCACCCAGCGGCTGCTGGGTGATCATCGAGTACGGGCCGGTCGAGCGGGCGTGCAGCTTGTCGTCGACCAGGTGGTGGAGCTTGAGGATGTACATGTACCCGACCGAGATCGGGTCCGGGAACGGCTCACCGGAACGGCCGTCGAACAGCCGCGCCTTGCCGGTCGGGAGCACCATGCGCTCGCCGTCGCGGTTCGGGATGGTGTGCTGGAGCAGACCTGCCAGCTCGTCCTCACGCGCACCGTCGAAGACCGGGGTGGCGACGTTGGTGCCCGGGGCGACCTGGTCGGCGCCGATGTTCTGCAGGCGCTGGGCCCACTCGTCGGCGAGACCGGAGACGTCCCAGCCGCGGCTGGCGAGCCAGCCGAGGTGGATCTCCAGAACCTGTCCCGGGTTCATTCGGGACGGCACACCGAGCGGGTTGAGGATGATGTCGACGGGAGTGCCGTCGTCCAGGAACGGCATGTCCTCGATCGGCAGGATCTTGGAGATGACGCCCTTGTTGCCGTGACGGCCGGCGAGCTTGTCACCGTCCGTGATCTTGCGCTTCTGCGCGACGTAGACGCGGACCAGCTGGTTCACGCCCGGGGGAAGCTCGTCGCCCTCCTCGCGGTCGAAGACGCGGACGCCGATGACCTTGCCGGTCTCGCCGTGCGGCACCTTCAGCGAGGTGTCACGGACCTCACGGGCCTTCTCACCGAAGATCGCGCGCAGCAGGCGCTCCTCGGGGGTCAGCTCGGTCTCACCCTTGGGGGTCACCTTGCCGACGAGGATGTCACCGGCGATGACCTCGGCACCGATACGGATGATGCCGCGCTCGTCGAGGTCGGCGAGGACCTCCTCGGAGACGTTCGGGATGTCCCGGGTGATCTCCTCGGGGCCGAGCTTGGTGTCACGGGCGTCGACCTCGTGCTCCTCGATGTGGATCGAGGAGAGGACGTCGTCCTGCACGAGGCGCTGCGACAGGATGATCGCGTCCTCGTAGTTGTGACCCTCCCACGGCATGAACGCCACGAGCAGGTTCTTGCCCAGCGCCATCTCGCCGTTCTCGGTGGCGGGACCGTCGGCGAGGACCTGGCCCTCGATGACGTGGTCGCCCTCGAGGACGATGACCTTCTGGTTGACCGAGGTGCCCTGGTTGGAGCGGGCGAACTTGGCCAGGCGGTACGTGATGTACGTGCCGTCGTCGTTGGCGGTGGTGATGTAGTCCGCGGAGACCTCCTGGACCACACCGGCCTTCTCGGCCTTGACGACGTCACCGGCGTCGACGGCAGAGCGGTACTCCATGCCGGTGCCGACGAGCGGGGCCTCCGCCTTGATGAGCGGAACGGCCTGGCGCATCATGTTCGCGCCCATGAGGGCACGGTTGGCGTCGTCGTGCTCGAGGAAGGGGATCATGGCGGTCGCGACCGACACCATCTGGCGCGGCGAGACGTCCATGTAGTCGACGTCCTCGGGGCTGACGTAGTCGACCTCGCCGCCGCGGCGGCGGACGAGGACACGCGCCTCGGCGAAACGCAGGTCGTCGGTCAGGCCGGCGTTGGCCTGCGCGATGACGAAGCGGTCCTCCTCGTCGGCGGTCAGGTAGTCCACCTCGTCGGTGACCTGGCCCTCGACGACCTTGCGGTACGGGGTCTCGACGAAACCGAACGCGTTCACCCGGCCGTAGGAGGCGAGCGAACCGATCAGGCCGATGTTCGGGCCTTCGGGGGTCTCGATCGGGCACATGCGGCCGTAGTGCGAGGGGTGCACGTCACGGACCTCGAAGCCGGCCCGCTCACGGGACAGACCACCCGGGCCAAGAGCCGACAGACGGCGCTTGTGGGTGAGACCCGACAGCGGGTTGTTCTGGTCCATGAACTGCGACAGCTGGCTGGTGCCGAAGAACTCCTTGATGGAGGCGACGACCGGCCGGATGTTGATCAGGGTCTGCGGCGTGATCGCCTCGACGTCCTGGGTCGTCATGCGCTCGCGGACGACACGCTCCATACGCGCCAGACCCGTACGGACCTGGTTCTGGATGAGCTCGCCGACGCTGCGCAGACGACGGTTGCCGAAGTGGTCGATGTCGTCGGTCTCGACGACGATCGTGTCGCCGTTGTCCCCGGCGGTCTCGGTCTCACCGGCGTGCAGCTTCACCAGGTACTTGATCGTCGAGATGACGTCCTCGACGGTCAGGATGCCCGCGTCGAGCGGAGCGTCCGCACCCAGCTTCTTGTTGACCTTGTAGCGGCCGACCTTCGCCAGGTCGTAGCGCTTGGGGTTGAAGTACAGGTTCTCCAGCAGCGTCTGCGCGGCCTCACGCGTGGGGGGCTCGCCCGGACGCAGCTTGCGGTAGATGTCGAGCAGCGCGTCGTCCTGGCCCTGGGTGTGGTCCTTCTCCAGGGTGGCGCGCATGGACTCGTACTCGCCGAACTCCTCGAGGATCTGCTCGGTGGTCCAGCCGAGCGCCTTGAGCAGAACGGTGACCGACTGCTTGCGCTTGCGGTCGATGCGGACACCGACCATGTCGCGCTTGTCGATCTCCATCTCCAGCCAGGCACCCCGGGACGGGATGATCTTGGCGGAGAAGATGTCCTTGTCGGACGTCTTGTCGATGGAGGAGTCGAAGTAGACACCCGGCGAACGGACCAGCTGCGACACCACGACACGCTCGGTGCCGTTGATGACGAAGGTGCCCTTGTTCGTCATGAGCGGGAAGTCGCCCATGAAGACCGTCTGGGACTTGATCTCGCCGGTCTCGTTGTTGGTGAACTCGGCCGTCACGAACAGGGGCGCGGCGTACGTGAAGTCGCGCTCCTTGCACTCGTCGATCGAGTTCTTCGGCGGCTCGAAGCGGTGGTCGCGGAAGGTCAGCGACATCGACCCGGAGAAGTCCTCGATCGGGGAGATCTCCTCGAAGATCTCCTCCAGACCGGACTTGGTGGGGACGTCCTGACCAGACTCCAGAGCCTCCTCGACCCGACTCTGCCAGGCGGTGTTGCCGAGCAGCCAGTCAAAGCTCTCGGTCTGCAGCGCGAGCAGGTTGGGAACCTCGAGAGGCTCCTTGATCTTTGCAAAAGAGATGCGCAGCGGGGCGGTGCTGGCGCCGTTGTTCGTATTCGCGGTCGAGGCAGTGCGCGAGGCGGCCAAGAGGGGGTCCTTCCGAGGGCTCGGACTCACTACGCGCGTACCGGCCCCTCACTCGCGCACCAGGACAGGTTCTTGCTGAATCGGCCGTTTGGCCAGGTCAGAGAAGTCTGGTCGACAGTGCTGAGGTGAGGGCAGACCCCTGGTGACGGGCAGGGGACAGCTAACAGGCAGCGCAAAGGGTCAGTGTAGCCACTTGGCACACTGATGTCCAGCTCGGGTTTTCGAGAACCCTCGTTGCTCTCAACTCCTGCGACAAGGCCACGCCCTCAACGCACGTTGATACTGCCCTCTTCGCCGTCGATCCATGCCTCGGATTCGGACCGTTGTGACGACGCGTCCTGAGAATTGCGCGCCGCGTGCGGTTCGTCAAGGCCCCCCTGGCCGGAACCAGGACGTTCGAAGACACAACGAAGATCACCATACCCCCCGCCGTACCGGGTGCAAGGCAACCGCGACCGCCCTCCCTGAACGCCGAAGAGCGACCACCCGGATGGATGATCGCTCTTCGGTGCGTCAGCGTTACAGCCCTCTCAGGCCGTAATCAGCTCGCAGGGGTCCTTGGCGGACCCGTGAGGTGTTACTTGACCTCGACGGAGGCGCCGGCGCCCTTGAGGGACTCGGCGGCCTTCTCCGCGGCGTCCTTGGCGACCTTCTCCAGAACCGGCTTCGGCGCACCGTCGACCAGGTCCTTGGCCTCCTTGAGGCCCAGGGAGGTGAGCTCGCGCACGACCTTGATGACCTGGATCTTCTTGTCGCCGGCACCGGTGAGGATGACGTCGAACTCGTCCTTCTCCTCCTCGGCCTCGGCCGGGGCGCCCGGGCCGGCGGGGCCGGCGACGGCGACCGCGGCGGCGGCGGTGACGTCGAACTTCTCCTCGAACGCCTTCACGAACTCGGAGAGCTGGATGAGGGTCATCGTCTCGAACTCGGCGAGCAGTTCTTCCTGGGTGAGAGCCATGATGGCTTTCCTTCCACTAATTCGGCTGGTGCCGGATGTACATGACTGGCGGGCGTACGTTCGGCCCGCTACGACCGCTGCCTCGGGGCGGGAAGCCTCAGGCGGCGATCATGATGCGAGCCGAATTACTCGGCACCGCCCTGCTCGTCCTGCTTGGCACGAAGGGCGTCCACGGTGCGGACGAGCTTCGAGGGAAGCGCCTGGAAGAGCTGCGCAGTCTGGGTCTGCTTGCCCTTCATGGCGCCCGCCAGCTTGGCGAGCAGAACCTCGCGGGACTCGAGGTCCGCAAGCTTCTTGATCTCATCGGCGGACAGCGCCTTGCCGTCAAGGACACCGCCCTTGATGATGAGGTTCGGGTTGTCCTTGGCGAAGTCACGCAGACCCTTCGCCGACTCCACCGGGTCACCGGTGACGAAGGCGACGGCCGTCGGACCAGCGAAGAGCTGGTCGTCCAGCGTGATCCCGGCCTCGTTGGCCGCAATCTTGGTCAGCGTGTTCTTCACCACGGCGTACTGGGCGTTCTCACCGAGCGAACGACGCAGCGTCTTGAGCTGCGCCACGGTGAGACCGCGGTACTCGGTCAGCACGGCGGCGTTCGAGCTACGGAACTTGTCCGTCAGCTCGGCAACCGCGGCAGCCTTGTCGGGCCTCGCCATAGAGCCTCGGCCTCCTTCCGGGTGATTCGGACCGCGCGGACCCGAAGGAGGACTGGGGAAAACGAAACGCCCCGGCGCAGGCGCACGGGGCGGACTCGACCGGCTCACACGCGCTGGGCGTGCACTCCGGGAGTTCTTCCACAGTCACCTGCGCGGGTCGCCCGCATTTACAGCGGATCCTTCGGCCACCGCGCCCTCTTGCGAGCGCACGGCAACGACCAGCGGTCTTTGGCTTCTCGAGGAGAGTACGTGACCGGATCGCCGACAGGCAAATCCGGTCGTACGGGATCTCGTACGGGGTCGCCGGACACGGCCTCCAGGGGGCGGCCCCGGAGGCCCGGACGGCCGCCAGGGAGGCCTGGGCGGCAGCCGGGGTCCTGGGCGGCAGCCGGGGTCCTGGGCGGCAGCCGGGAAGGCTCAGCTCTCGCCCATCTCGCTCATCATCTCGGCGAGGTCCATGGTGTCCTTCGCGGGCGGGGCGGTGACCTTCACGGGCTCGTTGATCGCGAGGAAGGTGACCGTCATGTCGAAGGCGCCCTTGTCGGCGTCACCGCGGGTGCGGAACCGCTTCGGGTGGTCGTCACCGTCGATCCACATGTCCATCTCGAGCTCCTCGATGCCGAGGTCCTCGTACTGCTCGAGACTCTTCTCACGCCGCTCGCGGGTCTTGCGGTCCTCGTCCTTGAGCGAGGCGCGCAGGTCGTCGAGCTTGATCGTGCCCCGGTAGTGCGTGGTCCTGACTCCGTCGACCGTCTCGGTGCCGAGCCGCTCCACGTCGTCGGCTCCGGTGAGGAAACCGGCCTCGGCGGCGGGGTTCTGCTCCGCCTGGGCGGCTCCGAGCCCGCCGGAACCGGCGCCGCTCTCCTTCAGCGCGGACATGTCGAACTTCATCCAGCTCTTGCCGTCCATCTCCTTGGCGGCCTCGGCTCCCCCGCCGAGGTACATCGCCTTGTCGACGAGCCGGATCTCCACCTCGCCGCTCTCGTCGGCCGTCTTGCCCTCGACCTGCATCTTCATGCTCATGGCCATCGGCTCGAAGCTCATCGCGGCGGTGCCCGTGACCTCGCCCTCACCCGGCACCTTGCCCTCCATGCGGTAGCGCAGAGAGGTGATGTCCTCGGTGTTCTCAGCGGCCGCGGCGACGGCCGCGGCCGGCTCCATCTCCGGCGACTCCCCGGCGCCCTGGGAACAGCCGACCGTGCCGGCCAGCAGCACCATCGCGAGTCCCGCGCCCACGGCCCCACCACGCTTACGTACAGAAACGGCCATGGATTCCCCCCACGGAAAAGATGTCAGATACATGGTCCGTACCGGAGAGTAGCCGAGTGCTCCGCCAGGGGCCTCCGAATTGTTCCCGGCTACCTTTCCCGGGCCCCCGGTCCCGGCCCCGTTCCCGGACCTCCGGTCCCGGACCTCCGGTCCGGCCCCCGCTCCCCGCCCGCTGTCCGCGCTTCCCGTCCCGGCCTAGGAGGCCGTCGGCTCCGGTGTCATCAGGGCCTTGAAGTCCTGGGTGTCGCTCGCCGGGGGCGGCGTCACGCTCACCCGGACCCCGTAGTCGCCGTAGAAGCACGTCTGGGTCACCCGGCCGGTCGCCGTGCGGTCCCGCTCGACCTTCTTGACCAGCAGACCGTCCGCGCCGACCCAGACCTCGACGGTCTGCTCGGTGACTCCGGCCTGCTGCAGGCGCTCGCGCAGACCGGGGTCGGTGACGTCGGCGGCGCGGGCCGTCCCCCGGTACCGGGTGGCGCGCTCGCCGCGGACCGTCTCCACGCCGACCCGGCGCGCGGCCCCGCCAGCCAGCAGCAGCTTCACGGCCTGGTGCGGGGCGGCCTCGCGGATCTGCTCGGCGAGCAGGGCGCCGGAGGCACCGCCGAGCCCGGCCAGGTCGTCCCAGTCGTAGCGGATCCAGTGCCTCCCGCCGGCCTTGGCGGCGAAGGTGTCGCCCATGCGCGCGTAGTACGCGTCGGGCAGATAGCGGGCCTGCATGGAGGTGGTGCCCAGCGCCCGCATGGTGTCGGCCATGCTGCCGCCGGTGTAGGTGATGGTGAGGGCGCCGGTGACGCCGCCGTCCCAGGCGAGCGTGCCGGACGAGGTCATGGAGACCTCGGTGCCCAGGGCCGTGCTGGACTCCACGCGGGCCGAACCGGCCCCGGCGGTGGCCCGCTCGGCGGCCCGCAGCGCGGCGACCGCGGCGGGCTGCGGCGTGGCCGTGGGGCGGCGCTCCGTGGCGTCCGGAGCCGGGCCGTCGGCGCCCGTGTCGCCCGTGCAGCCGGCCGTGCCTGCGGCCGCGAGCAGCAGGGCCCCGAGCAGCGCCCACCCCCGTCCGGTCCTGCCGGTCATACGTCCTCCCCCGTGCCGGTCGGCCGCCCGCGTGGCGGCACGAGCGTCTGGAGCGAGAACGGGCCCGCCCCTGCGGAGGTTCCTGGAACGGGAACGGGCCCCGCACCTGAGAGCAGGTGCGGGGCCCGTAGGACCGACTTCAGTGAGCCTCGAGAGCTCAGACCGCGGCCGGGTCCTCCTCGACGAGGAGGTTGCGGGTGCGGTTCGGGTCGACCGGGATGCCGGGGCCCATGGTGGTGCTGACCGCGGCCTTCTTGATGTAGCGACCCTTGGCGGCGGACGGCTTCAGACGGAGGATCTCCTCCAGGGCCGCGCCGTAGTTCTCCACCAGCTTGTCGTCGTCGAACGACGTCTTGCCGATGATGAAGTGCAGGTTCGAGTGCTTGTCGACGCGGAACTCGATCTTGCCGCCCTTGATCTCGGTCACAGCCTTGGCGGTGTCCGGGGTCACGGTGCCGGTCTTCGGGTTCGGCATCAGACCACGCGGGCCGAGGACGCGGCCGAGGCGGCCGACCTTGCCCATGAGGTCCGGGGTGGCGACGACGGCGTCGAAGTCCAGACGGCCCTTCGCCACCTCGTCGATCAGCTCGTCGGCGCCGACGATGTCGGCGCCCGCGGCACGCGCGGCCTCGGCACGGTCACCGGTCGCGAAGACCAGGACCCGGGCGGTCTTACCGGTGCCGTGCGGGAGGTTCACGGTGCCACGGACCATCTGGTCGGCCTTGCGCGGGTCGACACCCAGACGGAAGGCGACCTCGACGGTGCCGTCGAACTTGGTCGTGGAGGTCTCCTTGGCGAGACGGACGGCCTCGAGCGGGGCGTAGAGCTTGTCCCGGTCGATCTTGGCGTCCGCAGCGCGGAGAGACTTGCTGCGCTTGCTCACTACTGCTCCTGGGGTTTGCTTAGGAGTCGTGGTCCGGGCCGAGCAGGCCCCACCACTTCTGCTGGAAGGTTGGGGGTCAGCCCTCGACCGTGATGCCCATGGAACGGGCGGTGCCGGCGATGATCTTCGCGGCGGCGTCCAGGTCGTTGGCGTTGAGGTCGGGCATCTTCGTGGTGGCGATCTCGCGGACCTGCGCCTCGGTGATCTTGGCGACCTTGGTCTTGTGCGGCTCGCCGGAGCCCTTCTCCACGCCCGCGGCCTTGAGGATCATCTTCGCGGCCGGCGGAGTCTTGGTGATGAAGGTGAAGGAGCGGTCCTCGTAGACCGTGATCTCCACCGGGATGACCCAGCCACGCTGCGACTCGGTCGCGGCGTTGTAGGCCTTGCAGAACTCCATGATGTTGACGCCGTGCTGACCGAGCGCGGGGCCGACCGGCGGGGCCGGGTTCGCCGCACCGGCGTTGATCTGGAGCTTGATGAGCCCCGTGACCTTCTTCTTCTTGGGAGGCATAGCTCTCCGGGTCCTTTCGATTCGGGTCCTGCCCGCGTTCAGGGGACAACCCGGACGCAGGCATACCGCACAACGATAACGGGTATAGGTGTGCGGCCAAAAACCGAGCAGGTCAGACAAGCCTCGGCGGCTCGTCCGACCTGTTCGGAAGTGGTGTGTCCGGAAGGGGTCAGTTCTTCTGGATCTGGTCGAAGCTCAGCTCGACCGGCGTCTCGCGGCCGAAGATCTCCACCAGGCCCTTGACCTTCTTGGAGTCGGCGTTGATCTCGTTGATCGTGGCCTGGAGCGTGGCGAACGGGCCGTCGGTGACGGTGACCGAGTCGCCGACCTCGAAGTCCAGGACCTGGACCTCGACCTTGCGCTGCGGCGCCGGCTTGCCCTCGGCCTCGGCCGCCTCGCGCGCGGCCTTCTCCTCGGCCTCCGGGGCGAGCATCTTGACGATCTCGTCCAGGGTCAGCGGGTACGGGTCGTAGGCGTTGCCCACGAAGCCGGTCACGCCGGGGGTGTTGCGGACGACGCCCCAGGACTCGTTCGTCAGGTCCATGCGCACCAGCACGTAGCCGGGGAGCTTGTTCTGACGGATCGTCTTGCGGTCGCCGTTCTTGATCTGGACGACCTCTTCCTGCGGCACCTCGGCCTGGAAGATGTAGTCCTCGACGTTCAGGGAGACCGCGCGCTGCTCCAGGTTGGTCTTCACGCGGTTCTCGTAGCCGGCGTACGTGTGGATGACGTACCACTCGCCGGGCAGGGTGCGCAGCTCCTCGCGCAGGGCGGTGATGGGGTCGACGGGCTCGGCCTCCTCGGGCTCGGCCTCTTCCTCGGTGGCCTCGGCCTCGTCGGCCTCCGCCTCCGCGGTGTCGTCCTCGTCCTCGTCGGCCTCGTGGGCCTCGTCGTCCTCGACGTGCAGAGCGGCTTCCTCGGCGGGCTCGCCCGCCTCGGCATCGGCAGCCTCGAACTCGTCCAGGTCCTCGTCCGCGCCCTCGACGATGTCGAGCTCGTCGTCCACCGACTCATCGGGCTCGATGGCGTCGTTCAGGTTCTGGTCAGACACGGTGGCTGCTTCTTCCTGGATACATAGGGGTGGAACATGCGAAAGGGGCGCCGGTAACCGCGGCGCCCTTCGCTCCTGGCTCAGCCGAAGACGTACTTGGCTGCGTGGTCGAGTCCATAGTCAATCACGGTGACCAGGCCGATCATGATGAGCACGAACACGATCACTACGGTCGTGTACGTGGTCAGCTGGTTACGGGTGGGCCAGACGACCTTGCGGAGTTCCGCGACGACCTGGCGGTAGAACAGCGCGAGGCGCTTCAGCGGACCCTTCTTGGCGCGCTTGCCGCCCTTGCGGGTCTTCTTGGACTCCGGCGCCTCGTCCTGGGCATCAGGCGTGTCGAGGGAGCCCACGGCGTCCGTCATTCGTCCTCACCTGGTCCCGGGTCGTGGCCGTGCCGCGCCCGGTCTGAGCCGCACGGCGAGTGCAATGCTGTACGTACCTGCGCACACATCCTGGCGGTGTGTGTAGCAGGGCCGGAGGGACTTGAACCCCCAACCGCCGGTTTTGGAGACCGGTGCTCTACCAATTGAGCTACGACCCTTCGGTGTCCACCAACGTACCGCATCCGGACGGGTGCAGTGTGTGCGCCGCGTGCGGTGCGGGCCGCTGAAGGCCAACGAGGTGTGAGTGTACGTGGTCCTGAGCCGGTCGTCGAACAGAAAGCGCCCAGCAGGGGCCTGGAACGCGAAAGATCACCGGAAGTCGGCCGGAAGATCACCCGGTACGGCCGCCGGGGCCCGACTTCCACGACCGTGACATACGGACATCTGTTCACACGGCGGTCCGCCCCGGTTCAGTACGTGAAACCCGTGTGCCGGGCGGGTTTCCGGTCTGGAACGATGGGCCCCATGAGCGCTGCAACCCCTCCCACCGAGCGCCGGGTCTCCGCCCGCATCGGCGCGATCTCCGAGTCCGCCACTCTCGCCGTGGACGCCAAGGCCAAGGCCCTCAAGGCCGCCGGGCGTCCGGTGATCGGCTTCGGCGCGGGCGAGCCGGACTTCCCGACCCCCGACTACATCGTCGAGGCGGCCGTAGAGGCCTGCAAGAACCCGAAGTACCACCGCTACACGCCGGCCGGCGGTCTGCCCGAGCTGAAGGAGGCCATCGCCGCCAAGACGCTGCGGGACTCCGGCTACCGGGTGGAGGCCTCCCAGGTCCTCGTCACCAACGGTGGCAAGCAGGCCATCTACGAGGCGTTCGCCGCGATCCTCGACCCGGGCGACGAGGTGATCGTCCCGGCTCCGTACTGGACGACCTACCCGGAGTCGATCCGGCTGGCCGGCGGTGTGCCGGTCGACGTCGTCGCCGACGAGACGACCGGCTACCGCGTGAGCGTGGAACAGCTGGAGGCGGCCCGCACCGAGAACACCAAGGTGCTGCTGTTCGTCTCCCCCTCCAACCCGACCGGCGCGGTCTACACCCGTGAGCAGATCGAGGAGATCGGCCGCTGGGCCGCCGAGAAGGGCCTGTGGGTCCTGACCGACGAGATCTACGAGCACCTGGTCTACGGCGACGCCGAGTTCCACTCGCTGCCGGTGGTCGTGCCGGAGCTGGCCGACAAGTGCATCGTGGTCAACGGTGTCGCCAAGACGTACGCCATGACGGGCTGGCGCGTGGGCTGGGTCATCGGCCCGAAGGACGTGGTCAAGGCCGCGACCAACCTCCAGTCGCACGCCACCTCCAACGTCTCCAACGTGGCCCAGGTCGCCGCCCTCGCGGCCGTCTCCGGCGACCTGACGGCCGTCGAGAAGATGAAGGAGTCCTTCGACCGCCGCCGCCGGACGATCGTGCGGATGCTCAACGAGATCGAGGGCGTGTACTGCCCCGAGCCCGAGGGCGCCTTCTACGCCTACCCGTCGGTCAAGGGTCTGGTCGGCAAGGAGATCCGCGGCAAGCGCCCGCAGGACACGGTCGAGCTGGCCGCGCTGATCCTGGAGGAGGCCGAGGTCGCGGTCGTCCCGGGCGAGGCCTTCGGCACGCCGGGGTACCTGCGTCTGTCGTACGCGCTCGGTGACGAGGACCTCGTCGAGGGCGTCTCGCGCATCCAGAAGCTGCTGGCGGAGGCCCGGGACTGACCTCCCCTTCTTCGTGGGCCCCGCCGATCCGGCGGGGCCCTGTTTCTTTGTGCGGGCGGGACCTCGTAGGGGGAAACCGCTACCGGGACATGTACGGCGTACGGCAGGATCGGCGAATGGAGCGTGTACGTGATGTCTCTGAACTGCCGAAAGCCCATCTGCACCTGCATTTCACCGGCTCGATGCGGCCGGGGACGGTGCTGGAGCTGGCCGACAAGTACGGCGTACGTCTGCCGGAGGCCCTGACCGAGGCGCTGACCAGCGGGGAGCCGCCGCAACTGCGGGCGACGGACGAGCGCGGCTGGTTCCGCTTCCAGCGGCTGTACGACGCGGCCCGCTCCTGCCTCAGAGAGCCCGAGGACATCCAGCGGCTGGTGCGCGAGGCGGCCGAGGAGGACATCAGGGACGGCTCGGGCTGGCTGGAGATCCAGGTCGACCCGACCTCGTACGCGCCGCGGCTGGGCGGGCTGATCCCGGCGCTGGAGATCATCCTCGACGCGGTGGCGACGACCTCGCGGGACACCGGGCTCGGGATGCGGGTGCTGGTCGCCGCGAACCGGATGAAGCACCCGCTGGACGCGCGCACGCTGGCCCGGCTCGCGGTGCGCTTCGCCGACAGCGGCGTGGTCGGCTTCGGGCTGTCGAACGACGAGCGCCGGGGCATGGCACGGGACTTCGACCGCGCGTTCCACATCGCTCGGGAGGGCGGCCTGCTGTCGGCCCCGCACGGCGGGGAGCTGACCGGTCCGGCCTCGGTCCGCGACTGCCTGGACGACCTGCACGCCGACCGGATCGGGCACGGGGTGCGCGCGGCGGAGGACCCGCGGCTGCTGAAGCGGCTCGCCGACCGGGGCGTGACCTGCGAGGTGTGCCCGGCGTCCAATGTGGCCCTGGGTGTCTACGAGAAGCCCGAGGACGTGCCCCTGCGCCCGCTGTTCGAGGCCGGGGTCCCGCTCGCGCTCGGCGCGGACGACCCGCTGCTGTTCGGCTCCCGTCTCGCCGCCCAGTACGACATCGCCCGCCGGCACCACGACTTCACCGACCAGGAGCTGGCGGAGCTGGCCCGTCAGTCGGTGCGGGCGTCGGCGGCGCCGGCCGACGTCAGGGAGGGGCTGCTGGCCGGCGTGGACGAGTGGCTGACTCGCCCGGCCGTCTGAAGTGGGCGTAGGGCGGATAGGGCTTGAAGCAGAGCAGCACCTCGTAGGGGTGCCCGCCGCCCGGTGGCTGGGCCAGCGCCAGCCCGGACATCATCACCGAGTGCCCCTTGGCCACGCCCTTCTGTCGCGGGCCGAAGCCCGCCGCGTAGGCGCATTCGGTGGCGCTGTGGGCGAACAGGTCCCGGCTGCCGAACAGGAACAGCGTCCGGGCGTGGGTGGTGTGCCGGAACTCGTCCCACAGGTCCGGCCGGGTCCGCGTCGCGCGCCGGGACTCGGCGTGCCGGGCGGTGCGTGCCTCGTCGGTCCGGGCGGTCAGCGGGGTGCCCGCGCGCAGCTTGCCGCGCAGCTCGGGCCACCGGCTGGGGCGCAGGCCGAGGATGTGGTGGGCGAGGACCAGGTCGACCCGGTCGCCGAGACCCTCGTCGGGCGGGACTCCGTCGCGCAGGGGGATGTGGACGACCGTGCGCGGGGAGCGGGCGGCGAAGGAGAACAGGCCCGCGAGCCGGTTCAGGCCGTCGTGGTCGCCGAGCAGCATGCCGATGGGGTCGGGGGCGGTCAGTGAGGTGTGGCGCAGGGGCGTCCGGGGCTGGACCACGCGGTGTTCACGGGGTCCGGTCCGGGGCCTGAACTCGGTCAGCCTCAGCCGCATGTGCGATGCCTCATGGCAGCAGGGTCCCGGCCGGGCGTCGCCCCGCGCAACGGAGATTCGGACCGGGCGTGGTGATCGCCGGCCGCCGCGCCCCTGCCCCGGCTACAGGCTGACGCCGACCGTCACCGGCTCGTTGACGAGGGTGATGCCGAAGGCCTCGCGCACTCCGGCGACCACCTCGCGGGCGAGGTCCAGCAGGTCCTCGGTTGTGGCCCGGCCGCGGTTGGTGAGGGCGAGGGTGTGCTTGGTGGAGATGCGGGCCGGGCCCGAGCCGTAGCCCTTGGTGAAGCCGGCCTTGTCGATCAGCCAGGCCGCGGAGGTCTTCGTGTGACCCTCCCCCGCCGGGTAGGCGGGCGGCTCGACACCGTCGCCGAGGCGCTCACGCACGCGCGCGTGGAAGGCGGCGAAGGCGGTGTCGGTGAGGATCGGGTTGGTGAAGAACGAGCCGGCCGACCAGGTGTCGTGGTCCTCGGCGTCGAGCACCATGCCCTTGCCCGTCCGCAGCTTCAGCACGGTCTCGCGGGCGTCCGCGAGCGGCACCCGGTCGCCCGGCTCGACGCCGAGGGCTCGGGCCGTCTCGGCGTACCTGAGCGGCGCCGAGAGGCCGCCCGCGTCCTCCAGCTCGAAGCGGACGCGCAGCACGACATAACGCTCGGGGTCGGCCTTGAAGCGGCTGTGGCGGTAGGAGAACACGCACTCGTCGTTGGTGAGCGCGACCGTCTCGCCCGCGCGCCGGTCGTAGGCGATCACCTCGGTGACGGTCGTGGAGACCTCCTGGCCGTACGCCCCCACGTTCTGGATCGGCGTCGCGCCCGCCGAGCCCGGGATGCCGGCCAGGCACTCGATGCCCGCGAGGCCCGCCTCGACGGTGCGGGCGACCGCGTCCGTCCACACCTCGCCCGCGGCCAGCTCCAGCCGGGTGCCGGTGAGCTCCACGCCGCGCGTGGCGATGCGCAGGGCGGTGCCGGCGAAGCCCTTGTCGCCGATGACCAGGTTGGAGCCGCCGCCGATCACCAGCAGCGGGGTGCCGGTGGCGTCCGCCTCGCGCACGACGTCGATCACCTCGGCGTCGGTCGTCGCGGTGACCAGCCGGGTGGCGGGGCCGCCCAGCCGGAAGGTGGTCAGCGGGGCGAGGGGGGCGTCGTGGAGTTCCAGCACGCGCCCAAGCCTACGAGACGCCTCCGACAGCGGACGCCCGGTGCGCGCCGGGCCGCCGGACAAGGCCGCCGGACACGGACGGACGGCCCCGCCTGTGCCGGCGGGGCCGTCCGTCTCGGGGCGCTGCACGCGCGCGTGCCGGTCAGCTGGTCAGCCGGCTCTGCGCGTCCGGCCAGCGGATGGGGAGGCTGTCGGAGGGCACGGTCCAGGTGGCGAACTTCACGTCCCGCATCTCGGCGGCCAGGCCGCTGGAGGTGGGGGCGTGGGTGCCGGAGCGGGCGAACGTCTTGAGGGCGTCGGCCGACTCCCAGGCGGACAGCGTCCAGAAGGTGCGCTTCAGGGGCTGCGCCTTGAGGGTGGCCCCGTAGGCTCCGGGCGCCTTGCTCACCTGGCGCCAGACGCCCGGCGTCCGGGCGAGGAACTTCAGCGCGCCCCAGAAGGTCTTGGTCTCGAAACGCGAGGCGAAGACATGGGCGTCGGTGGCCTGCGGCGGCTTGTTCGGCACGGTCCAGGGCAGGGTGGGCATGTCGGGCTCCTTTTCGCGTGGGCGGGACGGGTCGCCGGGTCGGGTAGAGCTGCGTGGGCGGGTTCTTCTTCTCTGCGGTGAAGCGGGGCGTGTTCTCTGCGGTGGAAGCGGATCGTGCGGGTCGTAGTGGGTCGTACGGGCGGCCGACCGTGGGGCCGGGCCGCGCCGTCCCGGTCGGCAGGGATACCCGTCGCCGGGGTCGGACAGTCGACCGGATCATGAACTCCCGGTCGGTTCCGGGTCAGCGGGAAGCGGTGGTCTCGAGGACCTTCGACGGTCCCCCGGGCCCGCTCGCCTCGGCCATGGCCAGGACGGCGCCGCGCCGGGCGGGGACCGCCAGGGCCGCGAGTCCGGCCAGGGCCAGTACGCCGGCTCCGACGGCGATGGCGGGGCGCAGGCCGTCCACGAAGGCCTGGGCGGACTCGTAGCCGCCCTGGGCCGAGAAGATCGAGGACATGATCGCGATGCCGAGCGCTCCGCCGACCTCGCGCAGGGCGTTGTTGGCTCCGGAGGCGACGCCCTGCTCCTTCGCCGTGACGCTGGCCATGACCAGGGCCGAGGCGGGGGCGAAGAACAGCGCCATGCCGATGCCGCTGAGCACCAGGCCGGGCAGCTGGGAGCCGTAGGAGGCGTCGGCGGTGGCCACGGCGGAGAGGTAGGCGAGTCCGGCGGCCTGGACGAACAGGCCCGCGGCGACGACCGGACGGCCGCCGATGCGGTCGGACAGGATGCCGGCGAGCGGCGCGATCAGCACGGACATGCCGGTCCAGGGGAGCATCCGCAGGCCCGCCTCGGTTGGCGAGTAGCCGAGCACGCCCTGGAGGTACTGGCTGAGCAGGAAGATCGAGCCGAACATGCCCAGGTACATCAGCATGCTCGCGGCGTTGATCCCGGAGAAGGCGCGGGAGCGGAACAGCCGCATCGGGAGCATGGCGTTCCGCGCGCGGCTGCTGTGCAGGACGAACGCGGCGAGCAGCGCCGACCCGGCGAACAGGCCGAGCAGGACGGTCTTCCCGGTCCAGCCGTCGACCGGGCCGCGGACCAGGCCGTAGACGATCCCGAAGAGTCCGGTGCTGGCCAGGAGCGTGCCGGTCACGTCGAGCCGGGCACCGCTGCCGTACGACTCGGACAGGCGCAGCCGGGCCAGCGGCAGCAGGGCGATGCCGAGGGGGACGTTCAGCCAGAAGATCCACTGCCAGGACACGTGCTCGGTGAGCGCACCGCCGATGAGCGGTCCGGAGGCGACGGCGAGTCCGTTGACCGCGCCCCAGATGCCGTACGCCATCCCGCGCTTCTCTGCGGGCACGGCCGCGGTCAGCAGGGTCAGGGTGAGCGGCATCATCACGGCCGCGCCGACGCCCTGCACCGCGCGGGCGGCGATCAGCGAGTCGATGCCGGGGGCGAGGGCCGCGGCGGCGGAGGCGAGCGTGAAGACCGAGAGGCCGACCATGAACAGCCTGCGGCGGCCGAATCGGTCACCGAGCGCCGCACCGAACATCAGCAGCACGGCGAAGGTGAGCGTGTAGGCGCTCACGGTCCATTCCAGGTCGTGCAGTCCGCCGCCGAGGTCCTCGCGGATGGAGGGCAGCGCGGTGGTGACGACCAGATTGTCGAGGGCGGCCATGAATCCCGCGACGCCGGTGATGACGAGGACCCAGCCGACTCCTCCGGCCCGGGCGCTCGGTTCGCTGTGCTGTGACATCTCTCCCCCAGAGGATGGTCTTTGATTAGTTATTACTGACTAACTTCCGCGGACATGAGAAGGCCCTGGCCTCCTCACTGCGACCGCTACTTCTCCAGCCGGCCCTTGAGCCGGGCCGTCGGGTACAACCCTTCCCACACCCGGTGCTCGGGCGGGAAGCCCATGGAGACCAGGCAGTTGATGAGCATGCCGTGCGCGAGGAAGGTCGTCGTGCCCCCGACGTCCGCGCCCAGCGCCCCTTGAACGGTGTCCCACAGCCGGGTCCAGCCGGCCCGCACCGCCTCGCCGAGTTCGTGGTCGCCCTCCTGCTCGGCGGCGCCCACGGCGACGTACATCTGCATCTGCATCATCAGCCGCTCCGGCCGCTCCGCGATCACCTTGGTGTACGCATTGGCCATCGCGTGCAGCGCCTCGCCGCCCTCCAGCCCCTCGGCCGCCTCACGGAAGGTGCGGATGGTGTCCTCCACGCACCGCTCGGCCGCCGCCAGGAAGATCGCCTTCTTGCCGGGGAAGAGCCGGAAGAGATACGGCTGCGAGACGCCGACGCGCTTGGCGATCGTGTCGGTGGACGTGCCGTGGTAACCGCCGCGGGCGAACTCCAGCGTCGCCGCGCGGATGACGCTCTCGCGCCTCTCCTCTGCGCTCATCCTGACCATGCTGCAAAGTTAGTACTCAATCACTAACTTCGTCAACCGGAGGGCTCCCGGCATGCCGAAAGGGCGTCCTCGACTGGGAGGACGCCCTTTGGGGGTGCTTGTGCCGCACCGTGGGCCGCCGCGGTCGCGTTCCGGGGTGGCGGGGTCGGGCTTACGCCTTTTCCGCGGTCGCGGCGCCCGTCGGTCAGGCCAGTCGGACGACCGCGCGCGGCATGGCGAGGACCTTCTCGCCGCCGCTGGTCACGACGAGGTCCACCCGGACGGTGTTGTCGTCCAGCTTGGCTGCGACCTTGCCGGTGACCTCGATCTCGGCGCCCTGGTCGTCGTTGGGGACGACCACGGGCTTGGTGAAGCGGACGCCGTACTCCAGCACCGCGGCCGGGTCGCCGGCCCAGTCGGTGACCACGCGGGCGGCCTCGGCCATGGTGAACATGCCGTGCGCGATGACGTCCGGCAGCCCGACCTCCTTGGCGAACCTCTCGTTCCAGTGGATCGGGTTGAAGTCACCGGAGGCGCCCGCGTAGCGGACCAGGGTGGCGCGCGTCACGGAGAAGGTCTGCGCGGGCAGTTCGGTGCCGACCTCGACGTCGGCGTAGGCGATCTTCGCGGTCATCTGCTGCTCACGCCTCCTCGGCCGCGCGGGCCACGAGCTTGGTCCAAGCCGTCACGACGTGCTCGCCGGCCTCGTCGTGCACCTCTCCGCGGATGTCCACGAAGTCGTTGCCCGCCATCGACTTGATCCGCTCGATGGTGGAGGTCACCGTCAGCCGGTCACCGGCGCGCACCGGGCGGGTGTAGGCGAACTTCTGGTCGCCGTGCACGACGCGGTCGTAGTCCAGGCCGAGCTGCGGGTCGTGGACGACGTCCCGGGCGGCCTTGAACGTGATGGCGAACACGAAGGTCGGCGGGGCGATCACATCGGCGTGACCGAATGCCTTCGCGGCTTCCGGGTCCGTGTAGACCGGATTCGCGTCACCGATGGCCTCGGCGAACTCCCGGATCTTCTCCCGGCCCACCTCGTAGGGCTCGGTGGGTGCGTAGGTGCGCCCCACGAAGGACTGGTCCAGTGCCATGGGATCGGCGCCTCCTGGTCTCAGCTGTGGTCGAACAAGGTGTCGCCGCCCCGGCCCGACGTCACTGCCGAAGCGCTGTGCGGCAGTGCGCGGCGGGTGCCGCCGAAACGGCACGAGGCCGCCCCCCTGGAACAGCGGGGGCGGCCTCGTACGTGAAACTGATTCAGCGCGTTTCGCGGTGCGCGGTGTGCGCGTTGCAACGCGGGCAGTGCTTCTTCATCTCAAGACGGTCCGGGTTGTTACGCCGGTTCTTCTTGGTGATGTAGTTCCGCTCCTTGCACTCCACGCAGGCCAGCGTGATCTTCGGGCGGACGTCGGTGGCAGCCACGTGAGTGCTCCTTGACGAACGGATAGGCTTGGTTCAACGCAAGAAAGAGTAGCCGATCGAAGGACCGACCCCGAAATCGGCTACTGTTAGTAGCGGTGACCGGACTTGAACCGGTGACACAGCGATTATGAGCCGCTTGCTCTACCGACTGAGCTACACCGCTTTGATGTGATCAGTTCCCGCCTCGCGACGGGAACCTCTCTCACCAGAGCCCCAAAACGGAATCGAACCGTTGACCTTCTCCTTACCATGGAGACGCTCTGCCGACTGAGCTATTGGGGCGAGCGATGAAGACATTACACGGTCCGTGGCCGTTCACCCAAATCCGTATTCAGGGGACCCCGCGGCCCCCGTCCGCCCCGCTCCCGGCCGCCCTTCGGGCCCCACCCGTCACCCGCGTCCACCTGGGGCCACACCGGTACGACTATTGCGCTCCTCCCCGTCGCGGGGCGACCGCCGTCCTACGCTCGACTCACTCTGTGTGATCTTGCCGCGTCCTAGCCCTGAGCCCTGTCTCCTGCGTCCTCCGCACGGAGCGACCTCGTCCCGAGCCCTGGGAGTGCGATGCCCGACAGCCAGCCGCAGCCGCAGCCCTCGTCGTCCTCCCCCGGCCCCTCGGGTCAGGCCGACTCGCTGCTGCTGTGCGGTGCCCGGCTGACCGACGGCCGGACCGTGGACGTACGGCTGGGCGGCGGGCGCATCGAGGCCGTCGGCACGGCGGGCAGTCTCGGCGGCACCGCCCGCGGCTCCGGGGCGCGCGTGGACCTCGGGGGCTACCTCCTGCTGCCGGCCCCGGCCGAACCCCACGCCCACAGCGACACCGCGCTCACCGCCGACCAGGACGGACCCGTCTCCTACGACCCCCACGACGTGCAGCTGCGCGCCACCGAGGCCGCTCTGCTGCAACTCGGGCACGGGGCCACCGCGTTGCGGGCCCATGTGCGGGTGGGCGATGTGCAGGGACTGAGCGCGCTGGGCGCCGTCCTCCAGGCGCGTCGCTCGCTGCGCGGGCTCGTCGAGCTGACCACCGTGGCCGTGCCGCGGCTGCTGACCGGCGTGGCCGGCGCCGACGGGCTCGCCATGCTGCGCGACGCGGTGAAGATGGGCGCCTCCGTGGTGGGCGGCTGCCCCGACCTGGACCCCGACCCCACGGGTTACGCCGAGGCGGTCCTGGAGATCGCCTCCGAGCACGGCTGCCCGGTCGACCTGCACACCGACGCCGCGGATCCGGCGCGGCTGGCCCGGCTCGCCGCGATGGCCGGGGGGCTGCGGCCCGGGGTGACGCTGAGTCCCTGTGCCGGGCTGGCCGCTCTGCCCGCCGAGGCGGCCTCCCGTACGGCGGACCAGCTCGCGGCGGCCGGGGTCGGCGTGGTGTGCCTGCCGCAGGGCGGCTGCGCGGGCGTCGACCGCCGGGGTACGGCGCCGGTGCGGCCGCTGCGGGCGGCCGGGGTGCGCCTCGCGGCCGGCAGCGGGGCGCTGCGGGACGTCTCCAACCCGGTGGGCCGCGGTGACCCCCTGGAGGCCGCGTACCTGCTCTCCTCTCGCTACGGCCTGCGCCCCGAGGAGGCCTACGACACCGTCAGCGCCTCCGCGCGTGCGGTGCTGGGCCTGCCCGAGGTCCGGGTCGAGGCGGGCTTCCCGGCCGAACTCCTCGCGGTGCGGGGGGACCGGCTGTCGGGGGTGCTGTCCCTGGCGTACAGCCGGATCGTCATCCACCGGGGGCGCGTTGTGGCGCGGACCAGCGCGGTGCGGGAGTACTGCGACTCGGCGGTGGCGGCGGAGCTGGGGCTGCCGCGGCAGGGGCGGGGGGAGTTGTCCTAGCGGGTGGCTGCTCGCCCGAGGGGGCGGGGGTGGGTTCGCTTCTGGGGGCGGGGGGTTGGGGTTGTCGGCGGGTGCGGGGGTCTGTGGCTGGTCGCGCAGTTCCCCGCGCCCCTTGAGGGCGACAGTGTGCTGGTCGGTCGGAGCGGTGCTGGGCGGTTGGGTTCGCCCGAGGGCTCGGGGGGTTGGGGTCGTTCCCCGCGCCCCTTCAGGGCGGCGTGGTGGGGGTTTGGGGCGTACGGTCGGAGACATGCGCATTGTCATCGCTGGAGGTCATGGTCAGATCGCGCTGCGGCTGGAGAAGCTCCTGTCCGCGCGCGGCGACGAGGTCGCGGGCATCATCCGCAAGCCGGAGCAGGGAGACGACCTGCGGGCCGCGGGTGCCGAACCGGTGCTGCTGGACCTGGAGTCGGCCACGGTGGAGGGTGTCGCCGCGCATCTCCAGGGCGCGGACGTGGCGGTGTTCGCGGCGGGCGCGGGCCCTGGCAGTGGTGCCGCGCGCAAGGACACCGTGGACAAGGGGGCGGCCGTGCTGTTCGCCGACGCGGCGGTCCGGGCGGGTGTACGGCGTTTCCTGGTGGTGTCCTCGATGGGCGCGGACCCCGGGCACGAGGGCGACGACATCTTCGACGTGTATCTGCGCGCCAAGGGTGAGGCGGACGCGCATGTGCAGCGTCAGGAGGCCCTGGACTGGACCGTCCTGCGGCCCGGTTCGCTGACGGACACCCCCGGGACCGGCCTGGTCCGTCTGGAGGCGCACACCGGCCGCGGCGCGGTCAGCCGCGACGACGTGGCCGCCGTGCTCGTGGAACTCGCCGACACGCCCGCGACCGCCGGTCTGACGCTGGAACTCATCGGCGGCTCGACCCCGGCCTCGGTCGCGGTGAAGTCCGTCGCCGGGAACTGACCTCAGAACAGCGGCAGTTGCCCCGGGAACTCGGGGACGGCGTAACCGTCCAGCGACGGCTGCACCGCCCCGAGCTGCGCGGTCCGTCTGGAACCGGGGCACGAGACGAGCCGGTCGCCCTCCCGGACCCCCGGCGGGTCGTGCCGCGCGAACCGCCCGGCGACGACGGCGATCTCACGACGGCACTCGGGGCAGTTCCTGCGGCGCGACGACATGTGATCAGTGTGCCCGGGGGGTCTGACACCCACCCCGGTGTGCGATCGGCGGATCCGCGTCACGGCGGGCTCGACGGGAACGAGGAAAGACCCCCTCCGTCTGCACGGAGAGGGTCTTCCTCGATGTGGCGGCGCCAGGATTCGAACCTGGGTAGGCTAAGCCGACGGATTTACAGTCCGCTCCCATTGGCCACTCGGGCACACCGCCATGGGTTCGCTGCTCGGAGCCGCTTTTCGGCGGTGTTCCGTGGCAACGACGTAAACAATACCTGATCCCGGGGGGTGCTTCGCCACCCGATTGATCAGTGCGGAGATCGCTAGGCTTGGGGCGTATCCGCAGGGCGACACACCGCATCCGAGCAAGGAGCCACACGTCATGGCCGACTCCAGTTTCGACATCGTCTCCAAGGTCGAGCGGCAGGAGGTCGACAACGCACTGAACCAGGCCGCCAAGGAGATCTCGCAGCGCTACGACTTCAAGGGGGTCGGCGCCTCCATCTCGTGGTCCGGCGAGAAGATCCTCATGGAGGCGAACTCCGAGGACCGGGTCAAGGCGATCCTCGACGTCTTCCAGTCCAAGCTGATCAAGCGGGGCATCTCGCTGAAGTCGCTGGACGCGGGCGAGCCCCAGCTCTCCGGCAAGGAGTACAAGATCTTCGCCTCCATCGAGGAGGGCATCTCCCAGGAGAACGCCAAGAAGGTGGCGAAGATCATCCGCGACGAGGGCCCCAAGGGCGTGAAGGCCCAGGTCCAGGGCGACGAGCTGCGGGTCAGCTCCAAGAGCCGGGACGACCTCCAGGCCATCATCGCGCTGCTGAAGGGCAAGGACTTCGACTTCGCACTTCAGTTCGTCAACTACCGGTGACCTCACCGGTCGTGCGGGGCGGGCATCCGGGGAGCTCCCGGGGTGCCCGCCCGCCTCTTGGGTGAACCTGGTGTTCGACCGGCTTCGCTAGGGTGCGCCGCATGACGCACCCTTCCGGTTCCGCCGGTCTGCGCCGCACCCTCGGTGTCGGCGACGCCGTGGTCATCGGGCTCGGCTCGATGATCGGCGCGGGCATCTTCGCCGCGCTCGCACCCGCCGCCCACGCGGCCGGCTCGGGGCTGCTGATCGGGCTGGCGCTGGCCGCCGTGGTGGCCTGCTGCAACGCCCTCGCCTCGGCCCGTCTCGCCGCGCTGTACCCGGCGTCCGGCGGCACCTACGTGTACGGGCGCGAGCGGCTCGGGCCGTTCTGGGGCTATCTCGCGGGCTGGTCCTTCGTCGTCGGCAAGACCGCCTCCTGCGCGGCCATGGCGCTCACCGTAGGGGCGTACGTCTGGCCGGGGCAGGCGCACGCGGTCGCGGTCGCGGCCGTGGTCGCGCTGACCGCCGTGAACTACGGCGGCCTGCAGAAGTCCGCCCTGCTGACCCGGGCGATCGTCGCCGTCGTCCTGGCCGTTCTCGCGCTCGTGGTGGTCGTGTGCCTGAGCTCGGGGGACGTCACCGCCGACCGCCTGGACATCGGCGTCTCGGGCGGGCTGGACGGCATCCTCCAGGCGGCCGGGCTGCTGTTCTTCGCCTTCGCCGGGTACGCGCGGATCGCCACGCTCGGCGAGGAGGTCCGGGACCCGGCGCGCACCATCCCGCGCGCGATCATGCTCGCCCTGAGCGTCGCGCTGGCCGTGTACGCGTGCGTGGCCGTCGCGGTGCTGGCCGTCCTGGGCCCCGACCGGCTCGGACAGGCGGGCGCGCCGCTGGCCGACGCGGTGCGCGCGGCCGGGATGCCGGAGTTGGTGCCGGTCGCGCGCGTGGGAGCCGCCGTGGCCGCGCTGGGCTCGCTGCTCGCGCTGATCCTCGGTGTCTCGCGCACCACCATGGCGATGGCCCGTGACGGTCATCTGCCGCGTCAACTAGCCGCCGTGCACCCCCGCTTCCAGGTCCCCCACCACGCCGAACTCGCCGTCGGCGCGGTCGTAGCCGTCCTCGCCGCGACGGCCGACCTGCGCGGCGCGATCGGCTTCTCCTCCTTCGGCGTGCTCACGTACTACGCCGTCGCCAACGCCTCCGCCTGGACCCTCGACCCGGCCCCCCGCGCGCGTGCCCTGCCGGTGCTCGGGCTGCTGGGCTGCGCCGTACTGGCCTTCTCGCTGCCGGGGAGCTCGGTGCTGCTGGGTGCCGGGGTGCTGGCGGCCGGGGCGGTCGTGTACGGGGTGCGGGAGCGGCTGTCCTAGGCGCTCCCACGCGGCTTCCCGAGGGGCGGTGGCAGGGCTCTGAGTGCCCGCCACGTCAGGCGCTCAGTACGCGCCGAACGCCTGGTCCGTCGGGACGATCTCGCGGCCCAGGGGGAACAGGGAGACCGGTATGAGCTTGAAGTTGGCTATACCGAGCGGGATGCCGATGATCGTCAGGCACAGGACGATTCCGGTGGTGATGTGGCCGAGGGCCAGCCACCAGCCGGCCAGCACCAGCCACAGGACGTTGCCCACGCAGGAAGGGGCACCCGCGTCCCGGCGTTCGACCGTGGTGCGGCCGAAGGGCCACAGGGCGTACAGGCCGATCCGGAACGCGGCTACGCCGAACGGGATGCCGATGATGGTGATGCACAGGAGCAAGCCGGCGGCCAGGTAGGCGAGGAACAGCCAGAAGCCGCTCAGGACGAGCCAGATGATGTTCAGGATGAGCTTCATCGTCGAGGACCTGCCATCCGTTCGAGGCGCGCGATGCGCTCCGCCATGGGCGGGTGGGTCGAGAACATTCGGGACGTGCCCTGGCCGGGCCGGAACGGGTTGGCGATCATCATGTGGCTCGCCGTCTCGATCCGGGGTTCGGGCGGCAGCGGGAGCTGTTTGGTGCCCGCGTCCAGCTTGCGCAGGGCGGAGGCGAGAGCGAGCGGGTCACCGGTGAGCTGGGCCCCGGAGGCGTCGGCCTCGTACTCGCGGGAGCGGCTGATGGCCAGTTGGATGAGGGAGGCCGCGATCGGACCGAGGATCATGATCAGCAGCAGCCCGAGCAGGCCGGGGCCGTCGTCGTCGTCCGAGCGGCCGATCGGGATCAGCCAGGCGAAGTTGACCAGGAAGAGGATCACCGAGGCGAGGGCTCCGGCGACCGACGAGATGAGGATGTCGCGGTTGTAGACATGGCTCAGCTCATGGCCGATGACACCGCGCAGCTCGCGCTCGTCGAGCAGGCGCAGGATGCCTTCCGTGCAGCACACGGCGGCGTTGCGCGGGTTGCGGCCGGTCGCGAAGGCGTTGGGCGCCTCGGTCGGGGAGATGTACAGGCGGGGCATGGGCTGACGGGCCTGGGTGGAGAGCTCGCGGACCATGCGGTACAGGGCGGGTGCCTCGAACTCGCTCACCGGGCGGGCACGCATCGCGCGTAGCGCCAGCTTGTCGCTGTTCCAGTAGGCGTACGCGTTCGTGCCCAGGGCGATCACCACCGCGACGATCAGTCCCGCACGGCCGAAGAAGCTGCCGATGACGATGATGAGCGCGGACAGTCCCCCGAGGAGTACTGCGGTCCTGAGCCCGTTGTGCCGGCGGTGCACGGTACGCCCTCCAAGTGATGCGGCAGGGGAACCCTTTGCTGTGTGATCTCCGATGCCACTGGTGCCGTGGTCACACGTCCAGTGGACCCTCCCGTTTTGGACAACGCGAGGCGAGAGCCACTAGTTCCCTTGTGCGGGCGGGGTGCGTGGCGGCGGGGGTGAGCCGTACGGGTGAAGGCCGCGTTCCGGTCCGCCGCTGTCGTGCGGGCCGCCCTGCCCTTGCGGGAGGGCGGCCCTGGAGCGTCGGTGTGCAGAGGAACGGGCGCCGGTCGCTCCAGACGGGCGCCGGTCGCTCTAGAAGAGGGCCGTGTCCGCGAAGCGCAGCACCAGCTGGGGTGCGCCGGACAGTACGACGCCGACGACGGCCGTGAGCGCGATCGCCGCCGTGAGGGGCACCGAGACGGTGTGGCGGCCGGGCTCGCCCTCGGGGGCGCGGAAGAGCAGGGCGGTCCACTGAAGGTAGTAGACGAGGGCGATCACGACGTTCACCGCCATCACCACGGCGAGCCAGCCGAGGCCCGCGTCGACCGCGGCCGAGAACACGGTGACCTTGGCGAACAGTCCGATGATGCCGGGCGGCAGGCCGGCCAGGCAGAGCAGGAAGAACGCCAGGACGAGCGCCGTGAGGGGGTTCCTGGCATACAGGCCCTGGTAGTCCGCCACCCGGTTCAGGGCGTGCGTACGGCCCACCAGTGCGGCCACCGCGAAGGCGCCGAGGTTCACCACGCCGTACATGAGGGCGTAGGCGAGGGTGGAGCCGATGGCGTGCTCGGCGTCGTCCGAGTACGCGGCGGCGGCGATCGGGACCAGGAGGTAGCCGGCCTGGCCGACCGAGGACCAGGCGAGCAGACGAACGGCGCTGTACGCGCGCGTGGTCTGCTGGCGCAGGGCGCCGACGTTGCCGATGGTCATGGTCAGAGCGGCCAGCGCGGCCAGGGCGGGACCCCAGACGTCGGCGTAGGAGGGCAGCGCGACGACGGTGACGAGGATGAGGCCGGAGAAGCCGACGGCCTTGCCGACGACCGACAGATAGGCGGCCACGGGCAGGGGTGCGCCGATATAGGTGTCGGGGACCCAGAAGTGGAACGGTACGGCGGCCGTCTTGAAGGCGAAGCCGACGAGGGTGAGGACCACACCGGTCTGGACGAGGGTGTGCAGCTGTCCGTCGACGCCCTGGATGCGTTCGGCGATCTGGGCGAGGTAGAGGGTGCCGGTCGCGGCGTAGACGAAGCTGACGCCCATCAGGCTGACGGCGGTGGCCGTGACCGAGGACAGGAAGAACTTCAGGGCCGCCTCGGAGGAGCGCCGGTCGCCGTGACGGAGGCCGACCAGCGCGAAGGCGGGCAGGGAGGCGACCTCCAGGGCGACGATCAGGGTCGCCAGGTCGCGGGAGGCGGGCAGCAGGGCGGCGCCGGCGGCGGAGGACAGCAGCAGGAACCAGAACTCCCCTTCGGGGAGTTGTCCACGTGAGTCCTTCAGGGCGGTCACGGACAGCAGGGCTGCGAGGAGGGCGCCGCCGAGCACGAGGAACTGGATGACGAGGGTGAAGCGGTCCGCCGTGTAGCTGCACGCGCCGGGGTCGCCGGTGAGGCAGAAGGTGGAGCGGTCGCCGTCCAGGAGGGGCAGCAGCAGCGCGGTCGAGGCGGCGAGGCCGGCGACCGAGACCCAGCCGAGCGGGGCCTTCCTGCCGTCGGCCAGGAAGAGGTCGGCGACGAGCACGGCGAGCGCGACGACCGCGGCGAGGGTCGGCGGCGCGACGGCGAGCCAGTCGACGTCCTGGACCAGGCTGACGGCCTGTGTCTGGGCAGGGGAGCTCATCGGGTGCCTCCTGCGAGGAGCTGCTGCACGGCCGGGTCGGTCAGGCCGAGGAGGATCTTCGGCCACAGGCCTGCGACGACGGTGAGGACGACGAGCGGCGTCCAGGCCGCGAACTCGTACGTGCGTACGTCGGTCAGTCGCGGGGCGTCCTGGGGCAGGGCGCCCATGCAGACCCGGCGGACCACGACCAGCAGGTACGCGGCGGTCAGCAGGGTGCCGAACGCGCCGATCGCCATGAAGGTGAGGAACGCGGGGCGGCTGAGGCCCTCGGCCGGTTCGAACGCGCCGAACAGGGCCAGCATCTCGCCCCAGAACCCGGCGAGGCCGGGCAGGCCCAGGGAGGCGACCGCGGCGAAGGCGAGCAGACCTCCCAGGCGCGGCGCCTTGCCGTACAGGGCGGCGCCGGTCTCCTCGGCGAGGGTGTCGAGGTCGGTGGTGCCGGTGCGGTCCTTCAGCGCGCCGACCAGGAAGAACAGCAGGCCGGTGATGAGACCGTGGGCGATGTTGGCGAACAGTGCGCCGTTGACGCCGGTCGGGGTCATCGTGGCGATGCCGAGCAGGACGAAGCCCATGTGGCCGACGGACGAGTACGCGATGAGCCGCTTCAGGTCGCCCTTGGCGCCGCGCTTGGCGAGGGCCAGGCAGGCGAGCGATCCGTAGATGATGCCGACGACAGCGAAGGCGGCCAGGTAGGGCGCGAACTCCTGGAACCCGCCGGGTGCGACCGGCAGCAGGATGCGGACGAACCCGTAGGTGCCCATCTTCAGCAGCACACCCGCGAGCAGGACCGAGCCGACGGTCGGGGCGGCGGTGTGGGCGTCCGGCAGCCAGCTGTGCAGCGGCCACATCGGGGTCTTCACGGCGAGCCCGAGACCGATCGCCAGTACGGCGATGACCTGCACGGACAGGGTCAGCGACCGGCCGTTGTCAGTGGCGAGTGCCACCATGTCGAATGTGCCCGCGTCGAGTCCGATCAGCAGCAGGCCGAGCAGCATGACCACGGAGCCGAGCAGCGTGTAGAGGATGAAGCGCCAGGCGGCCGCGGCCCGTGCCTCGCCGCCCCAGCGGGCGATGAGGAAGTACATCGGGATCAGGACCATCTCGAAGGCGAGGAAGAACAGCAGCAGGTCGAGGACGGCGAAGGTGGCGAGGGTGCCGGACTCCAGGACGAGCACCAGCGCGACGAAGGCCTTCGGGGTGGGGCCCGCGGGCATCTTGAAGTAGCTGTAGAGCGCGCAGAGGAAGGTCAGCAGCGCGGTCAGGAGCAGAAGGGGGAGGGAGATGCCGTCGATGCCGAGGTGGATGCGCACGTCGAGTGCAGGGATCCAGCTGATGTCCGTGGTCGCCTGCATCTTCGACGGGTGGTCGTGGTCGAAGCCGAGCGTGAGGACGATCGCGGCGAGGAGGATCACGCCGGTGACGGTGACGCCGTGCCGGAGCACCGCCTGCTCGGGCGACTTCCCCTTCAGTCCCGGCGGGGCGGGCAGCAGAGCGGCGGCGGCGCCGAGGAGCGGGCCGACGACGACGAACGCCAGAAGGAACTGCATCACTGACTCGTTGATATCGATCACGCCTGCTCACGCTCCCGTGGCGACGAGGACGACGGCGACCGCCAGGACGACGGTGCCGGCGAGCAGCGCGCTCACATAGGTCTGCACATTGCCGGTCTGGGCACGGCGTACGGCGGCCCCCAGCCAGCGGGGTAGGGCGCCCGCGCCGCGTACATAGGTCTCGACGACCTCACGGTCGAGGAACCGCACGAGGCTCGCGCCGCCCTGCACGGGGCGGACGAACAGAGCCGAGTACACGGCGTCCAGGTGGAAGCCGACGGCCGCGTGCGGGTGCAGCGGGCCGAGCAGCAGCCGTCCGGGGTCGGCCGGGTCGGGGGCTCCGGCCACGTCGCCGTAGGCGGCTTCGTGGCTCGCGACGGCCTCGGCCTCGACGAGTCCGGCGTCGCCCTCGGGGTGGGCGGCGACCGCACCCATGGGCACCCTCGCGGCGAGCGGTGCGGTGTGCCGCCAGGCGGCGTAGGTGACCAGACCGCCGACGAGGGCGAGGCCCGTGCCGAGGACGGAGGTGGTCAGGGTCGGGGCGAGGTCGTTGCCGTCGAACCAGTCGGGCAGCACCCGGTAGGCGAGGCCGCCGAGCGCGAGGGAGGGCACGGCGAGCACCCACAGCACCACGGTCATCGTCAGCGGCTGGCGGCCGTGGTCGGGGGCCTCCTCGCCCTGGCCGCGGAAGGCCCGCAGCCACAGGCGCATCGCGTACGCCGCGGTGAGCAGGGCGGTCAGCAGGGCCGAGACGAGGACGACCCAGCCGGCCGCGCCGGGGGCGGCCTCGGTGTGCCCGGTGGAGACGTGCTCGGCGGCGCCGAGGACGGACTCCTTGGAGAAGAAACCGCTGAACGGCGGGATCGCTGCGAGCGCGAGGAGCGCCACGGTCGTCGTCCAGTAGGCGTCGGGGACGCGGTCGCGCAGGTGGCTCATGCGGGACATGGCGGCCAGCGAGTTGGTGCCGGCGGCGTGGATGATCACGCCGGCCGCGAGGAACAGCAGCGCCTTGAAGGCGCCGTGGGACAGGAGATGGAAGACGGCGGCGCCGCGGTCGCCGACGGCGAGGGCGCCGGTCATGTAGCCGAGCTGGCCGATCGTCGAGTAGGCGAGGACGCGTTTGATGTCGTCCTGGGCGAGCGCGGCGAGACCCGAGCCGACCATCGTCACGGCGGCCATCACGGCGAGGGTGACCATCACCGCGGCGGACGCCTGGAATACGGGGAGGAGCCGGGCGACGAAGTAGACACCGGCGGCGACCATCGTCGCCGCGTGGATCAGCGCGGAGACCGGGGTGGGACCGGCCATCGCGTCGGGAAGCCAGGTGTGCAGCGGGAACTGCGCCGACTTGCCCGCCACGCCCGCGAGGAGCAGCACGCCGATCAGCGTCGGGTGGTCGAGCGCGCCGCTCGCGACGGCGCCGAGGACCTTGGTGATACGGAACGACCCGGCGTCGGTGGCCAGTGCGAACAGGCCGATCAGGAAGGGGACGTCACCGAGCTTGGTCACCAGGAAGGCCTTGAGGGAGGCGGCACGCGCCTCGGGGGTCTCCCAGTAGTGGCCGACCAGGAAGTAGGAGCAGATGCCCATGACTTCCCAGCCCACCAGCAGCACCATCAGGTCGCCGGTGTAGACGACCAGGAGCATGGCGGAGGTGAACAGCGACACGATCGCGGCGTAGGACGGGTAGCGCGGGTCGTCGCGCAGATAGCCGGTCGAGTAGATCTGCACGCAGGTGGCGACGACCGTGACCAGTACGGCGACCAGGGAGGCGAAGCCGTCGACGTACAGGGCGAGTTCGATGGGGACCGAGCCGGTCGGGGTGAGCTCGGTGGCCGCGTCGACGGCCGCGTCCCCGCCCTGGCGGGCCGCGACCAGGGCGGCCAGCACGAGGGAGGCGAGGGTCGGCAGGACGGCGAGCGGGCGGACGAAGCCGGGGGCGGTGCGGCCGAGGAGCAGTCCGGCGACGGCTCCGAGGAACGGCAGGAGGGGGACGAGGACGGCCAGGGTGGTCGTGGTCACGCGGTGGCCTCAGCCTTCTCGCCGGCCGCGGCGGCCTCGGGTTCGTCGGTCTCGTGGCCCTCCGCGGTGTCGCGGAGCCGGTCGATGTCCGCGGTGCCGCGGTTGCGGTACACGGCGAGGACGATCGCCAGGCCGATGCCGATCTCGGCGGCCGCGATGGCGATGGTGAACAGGGTCATGGCCTGGCCGGAGTGCAGGGTCTCCTCGGCGGTGCGGCTGAGCCAGACGTCGAAGGCGACCAGGTTGAGGTTGACGGCGTTGAGCATCAGCTCGACCGACATCAGGACCAGGATCGCGTTGCGCCGGGCGAGGACGCCGTACAGGCCGGTGCAGAAGAGGAGGGCGGAGAGTACCGCGGGATAGGCGAGGTGCATCAGCGGGCGCCTTCCTGCTCGGTCGGGGTGGCCTGCTCCGCGGGGGCCTGCCCGGCCGGGTTCGTCGGCTCGGTGGCGGCGGGCTGCCCGGCCTGGTCCGTCGGCTCGGTGGCGGCGGACTGCCCGGCCTGGCTCGTCGGCTCCGCGGCGGAGGCCCGCTCTCCCTGGCCGGTGTGCTCGGTTCGGCCCGTTCCCTCGGCGGGCTCGGCCCCTCGCACGGGCTTGGTTCGCCCGATCGGGTGATTACGGGAATTCGGGACGAAGGGGGAACCACCGGTGGTGGGCCGGGAGTTCACAGGGGGAGAGCTCGACTCCGCCTTCGCCTTGCGGGACAGGACGATCGCCCCGACCAGGGCCGCGAGGAGCAGGACGGAGAGGGCCTCGAAGGGCAGGACCCAGTTCTGGAACAGCGCCTCTCCGGTGACCTGGGTGGAGCCGGCGGGGGCGCCGTCGAGGTCGATCCAGGTGGTGCGGAAGGCATCGACGACCACCCAGACCAGAGCGGCCGCGGCGACGACGGCCACGGCCAGGGCGGCCCAGCGGTTGCCGGAGTCGGCGTCCGGGGAGCGGCCGATGGGTGCCCTGGTGAGCATCAGACCGAAGAGAAGGAGGACGACGACGGAACCCACATAGATCAGCACCTGCACCCAGGCGATGAACTCGGCGGTGAGCAGGAGGTACTCGACGGCGAGGCCGCCGAGGGTGACCACCAGCCATAGGGCGGCGTGCACCAGCTGCCGGGTGGTGACGGTGACCAGGGCGGCGCCGAAGGTGACCAGGCCGACGAGGAGAAACGCGATCTCCACGCCGGTCGGGGAGAGGAAGCCGTGCGAGTCGGCGGCGACCGTGGTGAGCGCGGTCGGGCCGGTGCCCGCGGCGACGGAGGCGAGGCTCACGCGTCTCCCTCCTGCGGCTCGGCCGGGGCGGCGGCGAGCTTCTCCGCCGTCTTGCGGGCCGCGGCTAGCTCCTTCGGTTCCTCGGCGCCCGGGTCGAGCGCGGGCGGGGACGGCACGGTCCACATCCACTCACGGAGCTTGTCCCGCTCATGGGTGAGCTCGCGGATGTCGGTCTCGGCGTACTCGAACTCCGGGGACCAGAACAGGGCGTCGAAGGGGCAGACCTCGATGCAGATACCGCAGTACATGCACAGCGAGAAGTCGATGGCGAACCGGTCGAGGACGTTGCGGCTGCGCTCGCGGCCGCCCGGGGCCGCCGCCGGGACGGTCTCCTTGTGGGAGTCGATGTAGATGCACCAGTCGGGGCACTCGCGGGCGCAGAGCATGCAGACCGTGCAGTTCTCCTCGAACAGGCCGATCACACCGCGGGTACGGGGCGGGAGTTCGGGCTGGACGTCCGGGTACTGCTCGGTGACCGACCTGCGCGTCATCGTGCGGAGGGTGACGGCCAGGCCCTTGGCGAGGCCGGAGCCCGGGATGGGAGCCACTAGGAGATCACCACCTTGACGATGCCGGTGAGGGCGATCTGAGCGAGGGAGAGAGGGACGAGAAGAGTCCAGGCGAGCTTCTGGAGCTGGTCCTCACGCAGGCGGGGATAGGTGACGCGGAGCCAGATGACGAGGAAGGCGAGGACGGCCGTCTTCAGCAGGGTCCACACCCAGCCGAGGCCGTCGGCACCGAAGGGGCCGTGCCAGCCGCCCAGGAACAGGACGGTGGTCAGGCCGCACAGGACGACGATTCCGGCGTACTCGGCGAGGAGGAACAGTGCGAAACGCAGGCCCGTGTACTCGGTGTACGCGCCGAAGATGATCTCCGAGTCGGCCACCGGCATGTCGAAGGGCGGGCGCTGGAGTTCGGCGAGACCGGCGACGAAGAAGACGATCGCGCCGACGATCTGCCAGGGCAGCCACCACCATTCGAAGGCATCGAGGATGCCCGGAAGGGAGACGGTACCGGCCGCCATCGCCACGGAGGCGGCGGTGAGCAGCATGGGCAGTTCGTAGGCGAGGAGCTGCGCGGCGGTGCGGAGACCGCCGAGAAGGGAGAACTTGTTGGCACTGGCCCAGCCGGCCATGAGTGAGCCGAGGACGCCGACGCCCATCACGGCGAGGACGAAGAAGACGCCCGCGTCGATGACCTGGCCGACGGCTCCTTCACCCGGGCCGATCGGGATGGCGAGCAGCACGAGGAGGTAGGGCAGCAGGGCGACGGCCGGGGCGAGCTGGAAGATCCGGCGGTCGGCGCCCGCCGGCACCACGTCCTCCTTCTGCGCGAACTTCACGCCGTCCGCGACGAGCTGGGCCCAGCCGTGGAAGCCGCCCGCGTACATCGGGCCGAGGCGGCCCTGCATATGGGCCATCACCTTGTGCTCGGTCTGACCGATGAGCAGGGGGAACACGAGGAAGACGCCGAAGACGATCAGAAGTCGCAGGGCGACGTCGAGCGCGTCGTTCACCGCGGGCCTCCTGCGGGGTCTTCGGGAGCGGGGGTTTCGGGGGCCGGGGTTTCGGGGGCCGGGGTTTCGGGGGCGGGGGCTTCGGGGGCGGCCGCGGGGCCGGGGGCTTCGGGGCCGGAGGTGTCGGGGCCGACGGCTTCGGGCGTCCGGGCCTGCTCGGCCGAGGGGTGCTCGGCTTCGGCTGAGGACTGCTCTGCCTCGGTCGACGGTTGCTCGGCCTCGGCGGGCGCGTCCGGTGCCTCGGTAGACGGTTCCCGCGCCTCGGCGGGCGCCTGCTCCGTCTCGGCCGACGGTTCCCGCACCGCCGAGTCCTCGGACTGCTCCCGCGTGCCCTGCGGTTCGGGACCCTCGGTGCTCGTCCCGGGCTCCTCGGTGCTCGTCCCGGACTCCTGGGCGCTCGTCCCGGGCTCCTCGGTGCTCGTCCCGGAATCCTGGGCGCTCGTCCTGGACTGCTCCGTGCTCGTCCCGGACGCCTCGGGGCCCGCACCGGATCCCTCGGTGACCGGTCGCGGCACCGTTCCCTCCGCGCCCGCCGCTCCCTCCGCGCCCCGTTCCGGTTCGTCGAAGGCCGGGCGGGCGTGGTGCCAGGGGGCGTCGGGGCTGCGGGGGGCCTTGGGTTCGGCGGGCTTCGGTTCCACCGGGGCCGGCTCGGGCGCGGCGCGTTGGGAGGCCGAGCCGCCCGAGGCGGTACGGGCACGGCGCGGACCTGCCGGGGCGGCCGGTGCCGGCGGGGCGGCCTCGGGCCCGGGTGTCCCGGCGGTCGGGGCGTCCGTGGCGCGGGGCTGCTGCGACGCCGAGCCCTCCGAGGCGCTGCGGGCACGTCGGGCGCGGGGTGCCGCAGGGGCGGCGGTGTCCTCCGTCGCCGCGGCGGCCGGGGCCGTCTGGCTGGCCGAGCCTTCCGAGGCGGTGCGGGCGCGGCGGGCGGGGCGTTCGCCGGCGGGGCGGGCCGCGCCCCGGGCCGGGCGGGCGGGGGCAGGAGGGAGCTGGCCCTTGAGCGGGCCCCAGTCGTTGGGGTCGGGCACGCCGGGCGGGAGCATCTGGCGGCGCTTGGGACCGCCGTGGTCGGACTCGCCCGGTTCCTTGGCACCGGGCCAGGCCTTGGCGACGCGGGCGGCGAGGACGAAGTCCTTGCGCAGGGGATGGCCCTCGAAGGTGTCCGGGAGAAGGAGGTGGTCCAGGCCGGGGTGGCCGTCGAAGGTCACGCCGAACATCTCGTGCGTCTCGCGCTCGTGCCAGGTGGCGCCGGCGTAGACGTCCACGGCGGAGGCGAGGGCGGGCGACTCGTGCGGCACGGTGGTGCGCAGGAGCAGGCGCTGGACCGGGGCGAGGGCGACGACATGGGCGGACACGCGGAAGCCGGTGCCGGGTTCGTCGACCGCGCTCAGCCAGTCGAAGTAGGTGCAGCCCAGTTCGTCGCGGGCGGTGCGCAGGGCCGAGATCCAGGCCGCGGCGGTGACGTCGACGGTGAGGACGCCGTAGGACTCCTCGGCGGTGGCCTCGGGGCCGAAGAGGTCCTCCACCGGGGCGGGCAGCCAGCCGACGGGCGTCGTCATCGGGTGCCCTCCTCGGCGGAGTCCGGACCCGTGCGGGAGGCCCGGTCCGAGCCTGGGGCGGGTGCGGGCCCCTCCCCCGGTGCCGGCGGCTCGACCAGTGCGCTCTGGAGGGCGGCCGCGGAGGGGCGGGCCGGCGTGCCGTAGCGCTCGGTCAGGGACTCGCGGGCGATCTTCTCCTGGAGTTTGAGGATGCCCTGGAGGAGCGCCTCGGGGCGGGGCGGGCAGCCGGGGACGTAGACGTCGACGGGGATGATCTGGTCGACGCCCTTGGTCACCGAGTAGGAGTCCCAGTAGGGGCCGCCGCAGTTGCTGCACGCGCCGAAGGAGATGACGTACTTCGGCTCGGGCATCTGCTCGTAGAGGCGCTTCACGGCCGGGGCCATCTTGTCGGTGACCGTGCCGGAGACGACCATCAGGTCGGCCTGGCGGGGGCCCGGAGCGAAGGGGATCACGCCGAGCCGGATGAAGTCGTGGCGGGCCATCGACGCGGCGATGAACTCGATCGCGCAGCAGGCGAGGCCGAAGTTGAAGACCCAGAGGGAGTAGCGGCGGCCCCAGTTGAGGACGACCTTCATGGGTTCGGGGGCGAGCCGGGAGAGTGCGCCGAGACGCTTGGGCTCGGGCAGCAGGACCGGTTCAGGGGTCACGTCCATGCCAGGACCCCCTTCTTGTAGGCGTAGAGCAGGCCCACGGCGAGGAAGCCGAGGAAGATGAACATCTCGACGAGGGTGGTCGCCCCGTAGCCGGGGGCGGCGAACACCGTGGCCCACGGGAAAAGGAAGATCGAGTCGACGGCGAAGATGACGTAGAGGAAGGAGTAGACGTAGTAGCGGACCTGGGTGTGGGCCCAGCCCTCGCCGACCGGGTCGACGCCGCACTCGTAGGTCAGGAGTTTCTCGGGCGTGGGCACGACGGGCCGCAGCAGGCGGCCGGCCCCGAAGGCGACGCCGACGAACAGCACGCCGACGGCGACGAGCAGCCCGACGACCGAATAGGACTGGAAGTAGTCCGCCGCGACGACGGTCGGTTCCCGCACGTCCGTCCCTCGCTCCCTGGCCCCCGGCCTTCGACGACGGCCTCTGTTCGACGATCTGTACGCACGGGAGTCTAGGCCCTGATAAAGAGACGGTAAGCAGCCCGTCACGGCTTGAGATGCCGGGGTGGGGTTTTCCCCCGCAGCACCGGGCGGTCCACCTCATGGCGTGGCGGGGCGCGGACGGGCAGGCTGAGCCGTATGACCCAACGTACTCCGTCCGCGGGCGCCGATACGGCCGAGCCGCTGCCGCCATTGCGCCCCGCCTACGACGCGCACACCTGGAAGGAGATCGCGCATCTCCTGGCGAACCTCCCGTCGGCACTGCTGGGCTTCGTCTATGTGACGACGGTGGTGTTCACCAGCGCTTTTCTGACCGTGACCGTGATCGGGTTCCCGTTGCTCGCGGCGGGTCTGATGGGGGCGCGGCAGTTGGGCAAGCTGGAGCGGGCGCGGGCGCGCGCGTTGCTCGGGGTGCGGGTGGACGAGCCGTCGCCGATGCCGTGGCGCGGGCGGGGCGGGTTCCTCCAGCAGCTGTGGATGATGCTGAAGGACCCGGTGGGCTGGCGGACGTTGCTGTACGACTTCATCCGGCTGCCGTGGGGGGTGCTGACCTTCGCGTTGACGCTGGTGTCGTTGTTCGTGCTGTGGCCGGTGCTGCCGTATCTGGCGCGGGGGCTGGCGAACGCGGACCGGGCGATGGTGCGGGCGCTGCTGTCGCCGTCGGACGAGCTGGAACGCCGTATCGCCGAACTGGAGTCCGACCGGGGGGTCGTGGTCGACACGGCCGCCGCGGATCTGCGGCGCATCGAGCGCGATCTGCACGACGGGGCGCAGGCCCGGCTGGTCGCGCTGGCGATGGGGCTGGGCCTCGCCAAGGAGAAGCTGCTGGAGGACCCCGACTCGGCCGCCGTGATGGTCGAGGAGGCGCACGGCGAGGTGAAGCTGGCGCTCCAGGAGCTGCGGGACCTGGCCCGCGGCATCCATCCGGCCGTCCTCACCGACCGCGGCCTGGACGCGGCCCTGTCGTCCGTCGCCTCGCGCTGCACGGTCCCGGTGAAGGTGACCGTCGACCTGGACGCGCGGCCGGCCGAGGCGATCGAGGGGATCGCCTACTTCACCGTCTCCGAACTGCTCCAGAACATCAGCAAGCACGCGGAGGCACGTTCCGCCTCGGTCGAGGTGTGGCGGGTGCGGGACCGGCTGCTCATCCAGGTCGAGGACGACGGCCGGGGCGGCGCGCGGCTGGACGCGGGCAGCGGGCTGCGCGGCCTCGCCGAGCGGCTGGACGCGGTCGACGGCCTGTTCGTCGTCGAGTCCCCGAAGGGCGGCCCGACCACCGTGACGGCCGAGCTTCCCTGGCGGGCGCGCGCAGGGGTGCCCGGCCGCGGCTGAGGGGCGGCGACGACCCCGGGGTGGGGATAACCCCCCTCCCAGGAGGCCGACGGACTCCATGGTCCACGGCCCGCCGGACCGACAGGCTGGACGCAGAACAGCACACCCGGAGACGGCTGAGCAGAAACGGACGGCGGACGATGGCCACCACGCGGTACGGGGACACCGGATACGGGCAGGAGCACGGGCGGCACGGCGACCGGCGCGGGCTGCCGGCCGGGCTGCGGGCGCCGTTCGAGGCGCGGCACTGGCGGGAGCTGGGCTATGTGCTGCTCAGCCTGCCGATCAGCGTGCTGGCCTTCACCTACGCCATCACGATGGTCTCCCTCGGGGCCGGGCTGCTGGTGACCTTCCTCGGTATCCCGGTGCTGGCCCTGGCCCTCGCGGGCTGCCGGGGGCTCGGCTCGCTGGAGCGGACGCGGGCCCGTTCCCTGCTGCGCACAACCGTGGCCGACCCGGAGCCGCTGCGGGTGCGCGGGGACGGTCTGATGGCGTGGATGGGCGCCGTGTTCAAGAGCGGCTCGTCCTGGCGGCAGCTGCTGTACTCCGTGCTGCTGCTGCCGTGGGCCCTGTTCTCCTTCACGGTCGCGTTCGCCTTCTGGACGTACGGCTGGATGATGCTGACGTACCCGCTGTGGTTCTGGGTCTTCCCGGTGTACGGGGGGCAGGACGGGCTTCAGCTGTACGGCGACGAGACGCACTCGGTGTATCTCGACAACCCGTTCGAGATCGGGGTGACGGCGCTGATCGGGCTGCTGGTCACGCTGGCCACGCCGTGGATCGTGCGGGCGCTGACGATGGTGGACCGGGGTCTGGTGCACGGGCTGCTGGGGCCGTCGCGGCTGTCGGCGCGGGTGGTGGAGCTGGAGTCGGACCGCGGGGTCGTGGTCGACACGGCCGCCGCGGACCTGCGGCGCATCGAGCGCGATCTGCACGACGGGGCGCAGGCCCGGCTGGTCGCGCTGGCGATGGATCTGGGCCTGGCGAAGGAGAAGCTGGCCGAGGACCCGCAGGCCGCCGCGCGGATGGTCGACGAGGCGCACGGCGAGGTGAAGACCGCCCTCCAGGAGCTGCGGGACCTGGCCCGCGGCATCCACCCGGCCGTCCTCACCGACCGCGGCCTGGACGCGGCCCTGTCGTCCGTCGCCTCGCGCTGCACGGTCCCCGTGACCGTCGAGGTCGACCTGCCCTCGCGGCCCGCGCCCGCCATCGAGGGAATCGCCTACTTCACGGTCTCCGAGCTGCTCCAGAACATCAGCAAGCACGCGCGGGCCCGGTCGGCGTCGGTGGACGTGTGGCGGGTGGAGAACCGGCTGATGCTCCAGGTCACCGATGACGGCGTCGGCGGAGCGAAGTCCTCCGCGGGCTCCGGTTTGGCCGGACTCGCCGAGCGGCTCGACGCGGTCGACGGGATCCTCGTCGTGGACTCCCCCGACGGCGGCCCCACGACGGTGACGGCCGAACTGCCCTGGCGGGGCTGACCCGCCGGTCCGGCGCGGGTGCCGCACGAACGCCCGATGGGCGGGACTCCACCGGGACTCCACCGGGGTCCCGCCCCCCGACACGGCCGGAAGGTGTCGGCACCTGCCTTTTCCGCACCCCGCCGCGCCCCTTTTCCTGGAATGCTTGAGCGTCGTACCAGGAAACCGGGTGTGGGGGGCCGAAGGACGTGGAGCGCAGGGTGCGAGTGGTCATCGCCGAGGATTCGGTGCTGCTCAGGGAGGGCCTGACCCGGCTGCTGACCGACCGCGGCCACGATGTGGTCGCCGGGGTGGGGGACGCCGAGGCGCTGATCAAGACCATCACCGAGCTGGACGCGGAGGGCGCGCTGCCCGACGTCGTGGTCGCGGACGTAAGGATGCCGCCGACACACACCGACGAGGGCGTGCGGGCCGCCGTGAGGCTGCGGCAGGCGCACCCGGGGCTGGGTGTGCTGGTGCTGTCGCAGTACGTGGAGGAGCGCTACGCCACCGAACTGCTGGCCGGATCCAGCCGGGGTGTCGGCTATCTGCTCAAGGACCGGGTGGCCGAGGTGCGCGAGTTCGTGGACGCCGTGGTCCGGGTCGCCGAGGGCGGTACGGCGCTGGATCCCGAGGTCGTCGCCCAGTTGCTCGGGCGCAGCCGCAAGCAGGACGTCCTGGCCGGGCTGACCCCTAGGGAGCGGGAGGTGCTGGGGCTGATGGCCGAGGGACGGACGAACTCCGCGGTCGCCAAGCAGCTGGTGGTCAGCGACGGAGCGGTCGAGAAGCACGTCAGCAACATCTTCCTCAAGCTCGGTCTGTCCCCGAGCGAGGGGGACCACCGCAGGGTGCTGGCCGTGCTGACCTATCTGAATTCGTGAAGCCGTGACCGGGCCCGGGTTCGCGATCGGCCCCGGGTCCCATGCCGGGTCCGGGGTCGGGCCGTCGTCCTCGTCGAGTCGGGCCATCGCGTTCGCCGAGTCCGGTGATCGTCGTGTGATGGTCGAGGGAGAGCAAGCACCACGGACGTAGGGTTGATCCTGGGAAGGCCTGCGGGCAGGCCGTCCCCGACAGCCGCCTCGAAGGAGGTCCAGTTCAGTGACCAGCAAGGTCAGCAGCGCAGTGGAGCAGGCAGACGGAACCGTCGTAGGAGAGCAGCGCAAACCGGCCGGGTCCAAGGACGTCCGGCGGGTGGACCGGGTGATCATCCGGTTCGCGGGGGATTCGGGTGACGGTATGCAGCTCACCGGTGACCGTTTCACCTCGGAGACGGCGTCGTTCGGGAACGATCTGTCGACGCT